>JBEBTM010000376.1:0-4849 GCA_040393745.1 Thermogutta terrifontis
TCAGGTTGATACCGGAGTCCAGGGCGGCCCGAATCGCGGCGATGGCCGCCGATTCTTCCGTACCGCCCCACATCCAGCCGCCCATGGCCCAGGTGCCCAGGCCGATGACCGATGTTTGAATGTCCGTGGTTCCCAGAGTTCTGTAGTTCATTGGTGCTTGCCGAGTTGTTCGTTCGAAATGGTGAAAGACCCGATTGTTATCCGGAATTTCCGCTTCCGGCTTTTGTTTTACGTTACATCTCGGGTGTATGATCGCGCTGTGTTTGGTGCATATCCGGGACCATGTCTTCCGGTAAGTCCAGGGGTGTCTTCCGTTTGGGAATGAAGAACCGGCCTGCCGGACCCGTGAGGATCGAAGGCAGGAAAATCAGATCGCCGATCAGGGCCACCGAAAGCATCGCGAGCATCATCACCCCGAACATCTGCGTTGGCGTGAACGTGCTGAATGCAAACGCGGCGAGCCCGAGTCCGCCGATGAGCGTCGTTTGCGTCATGGCCGTGGCACAGCGTTTATACGCCTGAATCGTCGCCTCTTTCGGCGTGCAACCCTGATCGATGGCCGCGCGGAACCAAGTTAAAAAGTGCATGGTATCGTCCACGGCGATGCCCATGGCCACACTGGCGGTCATCATGGTTCCCACGTCGACAAGAATCCCCAAGTGCCCCATAAATCCGAAAACGATCACCACGGGAAACAGATTCGGAACCATGGCCAACAGGCCCGCCATCGGGCTTTTTAGTACGACGGCCATGACTACGGTAATGAGCACGAACGCACTGACGAGACTGTCGACGAGCCCGGCAATGAGTTCATGCTGCGTTTTGTAAACCACGGGAACCATGCCCGTATACACGGCTTTCACGGGATAATCCGGCTTCGCTTCCACTTCGGGAGTCCGACCGATCATTTCCATGAATGACTTGTATTTCACGCCGCACCAGTCGCCGATGGTCCCCAGGATGCCCTTTTTCGGTTCGGCCAACAGGGGCTCATGCTCCGGGAAACTTTCGTTCGGAAATCTCTCCTTGATAAACTCGTCGATCAGCGGGTTCACGACGTTCTGAACATCGTTGACGAACAAGGCGTAGTCGATATCTTTCTTGAGCGACCAGACCCGGAGGCTGATGCGCCAAATATCGGTACCGAAACTTTTTTCCCAATCTCCCGCTTTTTCGCGATATTCAGCCATATCCTCGGCGGAAATCCCGTGTAGAGCTTCGCCGTCGCGGGTTCGCTGAATACCCTTGAGATCCCTGACGCCCGCTTGCCGCAACCGGTCGGCGTCGGCTTCGGTGATACCCAGTTCCCGGAGCGTAATGACGTAATTCGGGTCCGTCGCATCCAAGGACGGGTTGCCTTCGATCGTGACGTAATCCTTGAGTTCGGCCCTGTATTTTTCGAGTCGGCCGTTGATGGCGTATTCACGGATACGCCGCGAGCCGCTGCCGGCCTTGCCCAGTCCGTCGGTCGGCGGTGTCATCGTGGTCGCGGACATGAGCCCGCCGATGTCGCCCGAAAGCTGTTCCTGGAGGGCTTCACCGACTTTTTCGATAAACCGCAACCGCTCCAGTGTGTTGAATTTGCAGCGTTTGTTGTCGAATTTAATCACGACTTCCATGGGAACCAGGGGCCCCAGGGTTTCTTCCAATTCGCCGTAGTGCGCGATGATCTCGGCATTGGGCGAGTAGAATCGCATCATCTTCACCGAAGTCTTGATATCGAAGACCCCGATGAAAAAGTAAACCATCATCGCCAGGAAAACGAGCATCACAACAATGTTGTTGCGGATAACAAAACCGCCGATACTTTTCCAAAAAAGGATGATGATTCCTGTTTCCTCGGTCTGTTCCCCCAACAAGGCAACTTTCTCGGCATATTTTTTCGACGGGAAAAAATGCAACAGCGACGGTAGATACAGGAACAGAAGGAATAGCGTGAACATGACCCCGATGGCCGAGTAGAGGCCGAATTTCATGATCGGGATCAGGTGCGAGAAATAGAGCGATCCGAGCCCGATAGCCGTGGTAAGCGACGCCACGAAACAGGGATACCACGCCAGGGCAATCGATTTTTCCGCCGCACCGGGCAAGCCTTTTTCCCGAATGGCTTCGTGGTAATAGTTGACGATGTGTATCGCCCCCGACATCGCCAAAACATAAACCAGAGCCGGCATGCTGAGCATGATCGCGTCGCATCGGCTTCCGGTGAGCGAAACCATGGCCAGTGAAATCCCCGCGGCGAGAATCGCGGTCCAAAAGACGAACATGGTCAACCGCATGCTTCGGAAGCAGATCATGGAAATCGTGAGCCCGATGGCCGCACAGATCCCGGCCAAGCGGTACAGGGTCCGCTCGCCTTCATAGCCGATGGCAACGTTGTCCACTGGCGGACCGCCCATCGTAAGCCGACCCGTGTTGTCGTAGGGAATCCCGAAAGCAATGTCGTACAGGAATGTTCCCACGGCCGAGGCGATTCGGGTCGCAATCGGCCGAACGTCCGGCTTGGGCGACGGTTCGACATCGCATTCCATGCCGATCCGTCGGATCGTTTCCAAAACGACGCGAAGTTCCTTTTCGTTAGCCGGCTTGTTCAGCGTAATGATCATCGCCGTTTTGTATTTCCCCACGGGCAACGGCGTACCGTCCGGCGCGGTCCGGTCCGGCCCGATCAGAACGCCGTTGAGACGGTCCAGGATTTGCTCCTCGCTCAACATGGGATTGGCCGACTTCGGACCATAGCGATCCTGCAGAAAACGCCTCAAACGAGGGCCCGTCAGGACATTCTTGAAATAGTGCGTCGGCAGCGCGTCGGTATTTTGGGCTTCTTCCGAGACGGGATCCCCGGAAGCGTCCTCACCCGGCTTGATTCGGACCGAATCATCGTCTTGAAGGTCGAGTTCCACGGCCAACTGGGATACGTTCGACATCCAGGAGGTCATATTGTCGATCGTCTGTCCCGGCACAAGCTTTTGTGCGAACATTTCAAGCCGGGGGTCGTCCAACGTGCAACCTTCCCAACTGACAACGACGAAACTCTCAAAGGGAAAATGCTCCAGAAACCATTTGTACTCTTGTGTTTCCGTAAATGTTTCCGGGAGCCAGTCGGCAACATTGTTCGTGTTGCTCATCAGGGTGCGTTTCGTTCCCATCCAGATAAAGGAAAGGAGGAAAACGACAATGAAGATGATACGGAATCCGTAATCGCTGAAGAAGGTTTTTCCCATCGAAATAGTGTACCTCGGCTCTATTCTACTGGTGTTCAGGATCGTGATTATTTCGTGATACGGATCGGCAAAACCGGGAGCAAAGCGATGGTTATGTCAGTTCCGTGCGAATGCTTCCGATCCGGACCCAGTGTCAGTCGTCGAATCCTAGAGAATCTTAGCCGGAAACGACGTTTCTGTCTATAGGAATTGTCGGGTTTTGCGCGATCCTGCGGATTGTCCGTCCTTAAATTCAGCCTATTCTTGCCAAGTTTCGCTTGCGGCGATTTCAAAGTTCGCTTTCGACTTTCGGACCCAGAGCTCCAGATTCTCGATCCAAAGGAGCGCTTTTTTATCGTGGACAGGCACTGCCACGATGCCTTTCCTCCGTGCCTCACGGGCAATACTTCTCAAGTCGGAGGCAAGATCGAAAAGCCGAAGGGCCGTTTGGTCGAGTCGGTCGGTCGTGTAGTTTTCTATGGTCATTTTGTATAAAATTTTGTCTATTTTTTCTTGAAAACAAATCGATTGTGACGTATTTTTCAACGAGGAAAGGAAAGAAGACCGCCTACGATGCGGCATATTATCCGTTTTGACGCGATTATTCATGCCAAACACAACACATATCGACGATTTTTCACGAGAACATCCAGTGATTATAAGGATTTTTCCTGAGTTAACGAAAAACACCTGAAATAATCGATCTCAAAAAAGACGAAATGATTAACGAAAAAACGACAAAAAAGATACAAAACCTTCTCCGGGAAGGACGGCATTCCCAAAGAAAAGTCGCCCTGCTTTGCGGGGTGAGCCGAAGCGCCGTACAGAGGATTCTCCGGCAATCAAGCCGAGCAACACGGAAGCCGGGCCGACCCGCCAGACATTCGGATATTCCCGGAAATGGAGAATTTATCCCCCCACACGGCAAACACCGTCGCTGTCCGGGCTGCGGCGGATTGGTCCAAATGCCCTGCCTCGCCTGCCAACTAAGACAGAAATCGATGCTGAAAAAAGGTAAATCGTGAACCGGAAAACGCTCCGGCCGCTGAAATTCTAGCGACCGGCTTCAACAAGAACGATGCGTCAACGACATTCTCCAACTGACGTTCGGGGGCAGTGCGATTAAATCAGCGGTGAAATCAATCGGGCGGCGTTGTAAAGGAAGCGGCTTGGGACCGATTGCTCGCGGAACCAATCTTCCGTGAGTTCTTCGCAGTGCTCCTGATCGTCAAGAAAAATCGCCTCGTGAGCTGTTGTGAAATCGTCGTTGTAGACGAAAAGGTTCACTTCGAAATTCTGCGTGAAACTTCGGTTCGATAAATTCGCCGTACCAATAGACGCCACGGTGCCGTCCGATGTGGCCGTTTTGGCGTGCAGGAAACCGTCGTACATGAAGACCCGGACGCCGAAACGCATAATCTGTCGGACGTAACCAAACGTCGCTGCGTGAACGATTTTCCTGTCGGCCAGTTTCGGAACCATAATGCGCACATCCACGCCCGTTTGGACGGCGACCTGCAGGGCGTCGAGAATACTGTCGTCGGGGGCGAAATACGGCGTCTGGATATAGAGCCGTTTTCGGGAAGCGTAAAACAATTGCAGCAGCGCCCCCTTGATCGGATTTCCGTCAGTGTCGGGTCCGCCAC
>JBEBTM010000377.1:0-4849 GCA_040393745.1 Thermogutta terrifontis
AATTGAAGCCGAGAGGCATGATCATGAATTCCTGGATGTCGACCTTATTGTCGGCATGGGCTCCGCCGTTGATGACGTTCATCATGGGGGCCGGCAGCATCCGGGCTCCGACGCCGCCCAAATAGCGGTACAGCGGCAGATCGCAGAAATCGGCGGCGGCCTTGGCGACGGCCATGGAGACGCCGAGAATGGCGTTCGCGCCGAGCTTGCTCTTGTTCTCGGTGCCGTCCAGTTCGAGCATCGTCCGGTCGATGGTCGACTGATCCAGGGCGTCGTAGCCGAGCAGGGCGTCGGCGATTTCTTCGTTGACGTTCTTCACGGCCTTGAGCACGCTTTTACCGCCGTAGAGGCTCTTGTCGCCGTCGCGCAGTTCGAGGGCTTCGTGAACGCCGGTACTTGCGCCGCTGGGCACGGCCGCACGACCGAAGGAGCCGTTACCGAGCTGGACATCGACCTCAATGGTCGGATTGCCACGGCTGTCGAGAATCTGTCGGCCCTTAATGTCGGTGATCAAATTTTCCATCGTGTTGTTCCTTTGTTGGGGGGTTATGAGAGAGGACGTCCTAATGCTCCAAAACATCCATTTTAGGATACCTGATCCCCCCCGGCAGGTCAAGGGTGTGCCGCAATCGTCGCAAACAGGGAAGGGGCGTACTCGTCGCACTAACGGAAAATCGACCCCGCCCCTCGGATCCGCCGAAAAAAGTGCTCTTGTTCGAATGAAACGGTTTTGGTAGCATTCCGCGATGTGTTTTCTTTTTGGGTCATATATATGATAAGATTTTCGCCAGTAAGGTCCATATCGGTTTCGACATTGCCGAAAGCCCATTTGACCGGTACTCCGGTGGATTGAATCGTTACAAGAGTTTTTGGCGAAAGCCTAATGCCATGCGTCTGTTACCGCTCGTTGAAAAGGTCTGCCCGCCATTTTGTCGGCCGGCGTTGGATCGTGTGAAAAATTCACCGATCGGACGTCGGATCGTCGGCAATTCGTTCTGGGCCATCATCGGTACCGGGGCGGCCAAGGCGTTCACGCTCCTGGCGCTGATCCTGACGGCCCGCATTCTGGGAAAGGAAGGTTTCGGCGATTTCGGTTTTGTTCGCGCCACCGCGATGACCTTCATTACTTTCTCCTCTTTCGGCGTGGGTTTGACGGCGACGAAGTACATTGCCGAGTTTTTGCAGAGCGACAAGGAGCGGGCAGGCAGGATCATCGGGCTGAGCTACCTTTTCACCTTTGTTTCCTCGTTACTTGTTGCGACGGTCTTTTACTGTGCGGTTCCATGGCTTTGTGAAACGCAGTTGAAGACGCCTCACCTGGTCGGCGAAATGCGTCTGGGGGCTCCCCTGCTGTTTCTACTGACGATGATGGGCACGCAAGGCGGCGTCATGGCCGGTTTCCAGGATTTCCGGGGCTTGGCCGGTGCGACGTTTGTGTCGTCGGTCCTGTCGGTGCCGTTGTACGCTCTGGGGGCCTACTGGGGCGGTGTCTGGGGCGCGCTGATCGGTTTGTCGGTGGCAACGCTCCTGAACATCGCGGTCAACAGCGGCTTCATTTTCCGGAACGTCCGAAAGTACGGGCTTCGATATTCGTTCGTGGAATCCTACCGGGAATGGCCGGTCCTCTGGAAATTCAGCCTGCCGACGCTCTTGTGCTCGATCACTTATTCCTGCCTGTTCTGGCTCTGCCTGTTTCTCTTACGCTCACAGACCGACGGAGCGGCGGAATTGGGAATTTTTTCCGCAGCATTCGACATTTATGTGATCATGATATTCGTGTCGGTCCATTTGGCGCCCGTTTTTCTCTCGTCTTTAAGTGAGCTTTACGGAAAAAAGGATTATGGACGATACGCGAAAACCGTGAGTTCCTACGTGCGTTTTTCCTTGTTGTTTGCCTCCTTGCTTGCCGTCCCGGTCATTTTCTTTTCCCGGACCATCCTTTCGGCTTACGGGGCGGAATTTGCGGACGGGGCCTCGGTCCTGAGCCTACTGGCCTTCGTCATGTTGACAGGGGTGGTGTGTACGGTCGTCGATCAGGTCGTCGCCAGTATGGGCAAAATGTGGTTCAATTATGCTTACTGCCTGGCGGGCGGAATCGTCATGCTATCAACCTGTCATTATTGTTTGTCGTGTGGCATGGGCAGTTTCAGTATCGCCGTGGCAATGCTCGCCGGAAATCTGACACGACTGGTCATTATTGTTTCATATATGGCCATCAACAAAATCCGGACAAAAGAAATCGCCGGGAAATAACCCGTTGTCCGTGCCGGTTTTATGCCACATGACGACGTGGTGTATCGGGATGACGCCAGAAATCGAACATCTCCAAACGGAACTGCAAATCAATCGTTTTTCCTAAAAAAACACACCGAATTTTCATGGCCACGATTACCATTACTGCGATCCTGTCGATCTATTTCGTCTTTTTCGCTTCATGCCTTGTCAAGAAAAAATGGTGCTATCCGTTCATTCACCCGTTCGTTTTCATCTTGTTGCAGCTCCTGTCGATGTTTTACCTGAAGACGTCGTTCGCCGGGATGGAAAGGACCGTCGACTTTTGGACCGCAGCGACCACGGTCATCATAACCGCGTCGTTTTGGTGCATTTATTTTTCGCTTTCGACGAATCGAATCCGTTACGGATTGGAGAGGCTGTTTTTCCCGTGCGCCGGTGGAAAATCCTTCTTGAGCGACGAAAAAAAACTGTTATCCGGCTGCTGTATTTTCGTTGTCGTTTATTGCATGATCGTCGTTTGTTTCGCATATCTTTCATCCGCCGACCCAGATAGAATATTATTTTCGCTTTATTATTACGGAAGGGATCCCCATGCGGTCGTCGAAGAAACATTCATTCCCGGCACACTCGTAAACACACTCGGCCGCCTTCGCATGATCTTGAGCAGTCCCGCCTCTGTCTGTCTCGCGGGAATCATCGCCCTCGTCTACACGAAAGGTTCTCGATTCACTGTTTTTTCATGGCATCTCGTCGCCGGAATCCTTGCGTTCGGCGTGTTCACGGCCGCGGCCAACACGGGATTTCGGAACCGATTGCTCATTGCGTTGTTGGCCACATACATCGGTTTGGTCTTGTGGCGTTTCGTGTTCCGTCAAAAGTTGTCATTGAAAATTTTGACGCTCCTGGTTCCGTTGACCTTGTTCGTCGGCGCCTTGGCCTACACCCTGCCGACGCTTCGGTACATGAAAACTTCGGAGATGATCGCGGCGGTCCAAGCGGGATCTTTGTCACGCTCGAAAACATCGAAAAACAAACTAGCCACTGAATTCTTATATTATTCGCTGGAGCGTCAGACGCACAATCAAACAGTTTACGAGAACCTGCAAAAACAGGCGAAAACGGCGATCGATGAAAAAATCATGGAATTGTCCGAGGAGCATGTGGACGTTGCCCCTCCTTCGCCCACATCACATGAAACCACCAGCGGTCCGGAGGATACGCTTCCCGAGAAAATCGACATGAACCCACAGGTGAAAACGATCGTCGAGAATGAAACCAAAGAAGCGCACTTGAAGTATTTGAAGGCGTTTTATCCGCTGTCCATACCGGATTACCTGGGATGGTGCATGGCCTATTACGGGACGGCAAAAGATTTCATGGGGCCCGGTCGCATCTTATTCAATATTTTCGGAAGTTTTCTGCCGAAAGAAATCACGGGGCCTAAACCTGTCGTTTACGGTCGACAAATCTGCATGGATCAAAGAAACGAAACCTCTCCCGTCGGAACCTCCACCTATGTCGGACCGTTCGGTGAAGGTTTTATCGCCTGCGGATATCCGGGAGGAATCATTTCCTCGATCTTATGGGGACTCCTGCTCGGGTTCATGGCGAAGTGCGTGATGACCGGTGTTCAAGACGAACCGAATTCCGGGAATCCATCCATCCTTTTGATGAGGCTAATTTTCGCTACAGCAATCTGTCTGCCAATCGTTTCCGTTTTTCGCGGCGACGCAATCACGTTCGTGCCGAATCTTGTGTTTTCATGTGTTACAATAATAGTATTGTTTTACGCCGCCTTCCTGATCGAATACCTCGTCCGCACTATTCGCCGCCAGCTCTCCGCTTTCTGACAGGCAAATGCCCGGCGATGCCGCAACGTGACATCCTTTGCCGAAATCCGAATCAATGAATCCCGTGAAGCCGACCATCCTCATGCCGGTCCAATTTTTTCCGCCGGGAGTCAAAGCCGGGGGGCCGGTGCGCTCGCACCTTGGCATGGTCCAAAAACTGTCGCCTTACTATCACTTCAAAGTCGTCACGCTCAACAACGATTATGGCGTCCGGGAACCTTATGCCGACACGCTTCCCGACCAATGGCAGCAGCGCTACGGCGCGGACGTGTACTACATGTCACGGGAACGATATTCCTGGAGAGAATTGAGAAAAGTCGTTTCGAGTACCCGGCATGACCTCGTCTATCTCGGCAGCTTTTTCGACCGTGTATTTTCCGTTCCTATCAGTTTTTTTCGACGCTTCGGTTGGATTCCGAGGAAAAACGTCGTCCTGTCGCCACGCGGTGAATTCGGAAAACTCCTGAAACAACGCTGGCACAAACGTCTTTTCCTCTTCCTGGCGCAGATTCAGGGCGTCTACCGGGACATTCACTGGCACGCGACGAACGAGACGGAGCGGGAAGAAATCGAATTGTTTTTGAAACGATTTCGCATTGATCGACATCCCCGCATCGCCGTGGCGAGCAATATCCGACCATCGCTGGAAACTCGGGAACGTCGTTCCTCGCCCAAACGCCCGGGAACGCTACGTCTTGTTTTTTTAGCGAGAATCCATCCTAAAAAGCAGGTCGACTACGCATTGGAACGCCTCCGTACCCTTC
>JBEBTM010000378.1:0-4845 GCA_040393745.1 Thermogutta terrifontis
TCGGCTTCGTCGAGATGCTTCGTTTCCGCAACGGTATAAAGGTGCAGGAGTCCCAGGATGCCGTTTTGGAAGCGGATCGGTGCGGCCAAGGTGTTATTGACGATTTCGCCCTTCCTACGTCGAGTCGTGGTATGATTCTTGTGGGTTCGAGTGGCTCTGCCGGCCTTGGTTTCATGGAACAAAAACGCTTCACGTTTTTCAAAGACGGTCCGAACCAGGGCTTCGGAAATCGGATTGTACTGGTGATTCTCCAGCGTCGCATTGGCGACCAGGCGGATGTCGGAAGCCTGTTGCGAGGAATTAAGACTGTAAGGGAAAAGCCAAAGCCCCGCCCCTTCGGCTCCCGTAGCGTTCAGGAGCCCTTCAATGGAAAGTTTGGCGACCTTGTCAATTTCGTCCGCTTTGCCCAGGTGATAGGCAAGTCGACAAAGCTCCACGGCTCCGAATCCGGTACGGGTCATGATGACCGGCCCTTGGCGGGAACTGGCTTCCGGGCGAAGGATCTCCGTATGGCCTTTCTGGTGTAAGATTTTCGACGATGTTTCGAGATCCGAGGTCGGACCGCGTAGCGAATCCTTCATGACACCAATGATGCCCGAACGCTGCTGCTCGGCCGTTCCACCGTCATCCATGTCGCTTACTTCGGTCGCGGCAGTGCCGGGTTCACCACAACCGAATTGGAGAATTGTGTGCCCGATCTGGATGCGAAAGCCGGGATACAGGGCCGCGGCAAACTCCGCGCCGATAAGTTTGCCTTCAACGTAGGTGCCGTTTCGGCTGCCAAGATCCTGAATGTACCATTGTCCATCTTCATAAAACACCTTGGCGTGGCAACGGCTGCAACGATCATCCAGGAAGGAAAAAGTATTTTCGGTGGCGCGGCCCATCGTCGCAACGGTGATTCCGTTGAGCGAATAGAGCTCTTTTTGCTCCTCGTTTTGGATCAGGATCAGGTAAGCTTGTTCGGATTGCGTCATTTGCAGGAAGTCGGCGGTCAAAAACGAGCAAAGAAAAGTTGAACGAGAAGAAGAGCGGCAGGAAAAAAATCTTTTCAGCGAGCTAACTCGCCTCATTCTAGCATTTTTTGAAAAAAAAGAAAGGTTTGCGGTCACCTTTTTACGCCCCGCCAGACCGATTCAAATGGAAAATCGGTCAAGTCAGGAATACTTCGCCCATTGTGATAAGATTTCCTCAACACTCGCGACGCCGGTTTCGCCGATCTTGCGGATTGTAATCGAAGCGATAAGATTTCCGAATAGTGCGGCTTCTGCAGGCGTCCATCCGAGGCAGAGAGCCGTGACGATACCGGAACTCGCCGCATCGCCGGCTCCGCAGATGTCGATTTCGCCTTCAACAGGAAACGCCGGAACTTGCTTGACACTTTCCGCCTCAACGACGAGTTGTCCACGAACTCCCATGGTTAAAAAGACGGTCCGGCCCGTTTTTCGTTGAATTTGACGACCGCAGTCACTCAGCGTTTCGATATCCGGCGGCGTACCGTGATAACACCCGAAGGCTTCGGCGGCTTCCCGGTCGTTGCCTTTAACGATCATGTTCCGAAAAGCGCCGATTTGTTGTCGGGAATCGGCATAGATCAGGGGTCGGAATCGTTCGGAGCCGAGACGAATCAGCTCGTTTCGGACCGCATCGGTGACGACGCCGGTGTTTGGTTCGACGACTTGATCCATGATCATGATGGCGTCGACACGGTCGGCCAGCGCACGGAGAGAATCGATGACAGCCACCTCGATATTCCGGGGCGTGGTCGTACGGTTCTTCAGATCGAAGCGGTTCATTTCGGCGCCGCATCGCAACGGCTTGGTGTAGCAGGGCGTACATCGCCGGTCAGTGGCGTTCAAGTGGGTACAATCGACTCCCGAGGCTTCCAAAGCGCGGGTCAATTCGTAACCTTCACCGTCCTGTCCGACGAACCCTACGGCGTGAATCGTTCCGATGCCCAAAGCCGCCAGATTGTTCGTTACCGTTCCGGCCGCGCCCGGCGCGACACGGACTTCGGCAACCTGATAGGCCGTCAAGCCGGTTTCGATGGACGGTTCGTCCGCAGCGGGATGAATCTGCCAGTAGCGGTCGAGAAAGAAATCTCCGACCACGGCGATTCGCAGTCCGGACAAGTGAGCCAAGAGGTTCTCAAGTCGCTTTTGGTTCATCGGCAGGAGATTGGCAAAGTTTTGCGGCCAAAGCGGGAATCGTTTTTTTATGTTCACCCTGAACATAAAAACTCTCACCGCCATCGGAAACGGTTCGTGACAGGATTGTTTTCCAGGGTCGGAAATAATACCGCGGATCGCTTTTGGACGGCGTTTCGTGAATATCTTTGCCCTCCAGCGGCAGGAGATCGAAGACCGCCGTAGTGAAATGGGCGATTTTTCGGCCGTCTTGATGAGCGACATTTCGAGCCATGGAAATCGCCTTCAAATACACCTCGGGGCCAATCACGCCGCTGCCGAAATTACAGAAGACACCGCCCTCCAGATTTGTGATTGATTGCGTGTAAATGAGGAAGTCGGTATAACTGGCCGCCCCCAACGCGGCGCCGTCGCAGTTCGGGTGTTCGTGGATGATATCGCAACCGATTCCAACGTGAACGGTAACCGGCACACGGAGACGGCGGGCGTTCCAGAGCAGACTGTTTTTTTTGTGCGGAAAATTCTCACGGTCGATCATCCGGCCGATCGCCTCGCCGAATCCGATGCCGTCCCTCGCGGCTTCACCGGCGGCGACGTTGATTTTGCCGGTTTCGTTCCAAAGACCGAATTGGCCTTCGCTGACGTACTTGGCAACACTTTCGGTCGTCGCTCCGATGAGGGCGAATTCGAAATCATGAATGGCCCCGGCACCGTTCAAGGCGACATGGGTGACGAGCCCCTGTTCCATGAGTCGAATCAAAACGGGTGAGCAACCGGCCCGAATAACGTGGGCGCCCAACATCCAAAGAACCGTACTCCGCCGTTCCCGGGCGGCTTGAATGCGCTCGGCCAGGATATCCAGCGTGGGATGATCAAAACCGACGGGGGCATCGGGATCAAGCATGACGGACAGGTCAAGATCGTGAACTCGCTCGGAGAGCGGCCTCAATTTCAAACGGCTACGGTCGAATGGTATCGCTGACATGAAGTACGAAGAATAGTGGGGTGAATGAAATTCAACGAGCATCGCGGCAACCGGTTTTCACGAAAACAAGGCGGTTTCAATGCTTTCAAGTTCGCGGTAGTCGGGGATGATCCAGTCCGCGCCAGCGGCAATAAGGCGGTTACGTTTCCAAGGGTCGACCCCTTTTCGTTCCGATTCATTCGAAGCGACGCCCACGGCGAAACCGCCGACTTCCCGGACATTTTCGATTTCGACGTAACCGTCGCCGAAACCGACGAGCTCGGGCCCGACCAGGCTGTTTTCCTCGATGATCCGACGAATGACCAGGGCCTTGGAGAAGCTGCGGTGATCGTCCCGGGCTCCGTAAATGCCGCCGTTGAAACGGTTCGTCACGCCCAGCAAATCGGCTTCGTCCCTGACAAACGCTTCGTCCGTTCCACTGGCCAGGTAGACAACCATGCCACGCCGACGCAGCATGTCGAGCAGTTCATAAGAACCGGGCACGACGAACTCCTCGGGATCGGCGCCGGTCCGCAGGGCGCCTAGGCGATGCTCAATGCGGCGGAACAGGCGGCGATGATATTCATGCTTGTATTCCAACGGCTCCCACGGTACGCCCCCCCGTCCGGCAACTTCCTCGGCTAGGCGAAGACACTGGTAAATCGTCTGCTTGCCCGTCAGGAGTTCGACGAATTCTCGCACGGAAATTTCCAGGTTGCTTTCCGTTTCCAGTTTTCCGCCCGGCGTTTCGGCGAGAACCTCGACGAAGAACGGGATCATGATCCCCTGCCAACCTTCCCGAATAAGGCTGATCGTACCGTCAAAATCGAGAATGGCGGCCTTCAGGGGCGTTTCCGGACGACGGCGGGCGATGATTTCCATGACAGGAACGACGATCAACGATTGACGTCGAAAAGGGGGAAGGGCAAACTCATTGTGCCGCGAGGTTGCGCAGGACCGTTTGCAGGATGCCGCCGTTGAGATAATATTGAAGCTCGACCGGCGTGTCGATGCGAACCCGAACATTGAACGAGGTCTCGCTGAACAGGTTCGGCTTGACCTCGCGTTCGGCTTTGATCGTGATTTCGCTGCCGGGCACGAAATCCTTGCCGATTTCCGGAATCGAGAATTCTTCTTCACCCGTCAGATTCAGCGTTTGCCAAGTCGCCCCGTTGACGAATTCCAGCGGCAGAACGCCCATTCCGACGAGATTACCCCGATGGATGCGTTCGAAACTGGTTGCGATCACCGCCTTCACCCCCAGCAGCGCCGTTCCCTTGGCGGCCCAGTCACGAGAACTGCCCGTGCCGTATTCCGCGCCGGCGAGGACGAGCAACGGGGTTTGCGTTTCCTGGTATTTTTTCGCCGCGTCATAAACCGACATGGTCTGGCCCGAGGGAAAATGCTTCGTTACGCCGCCTTCGGTACCGGGAAGGAGCAGGTTTCTGATGCGGATATTGGCAAAGGTTCCCCGGGTCATGATCCGGTCGTTGCCACGTCGGGAGCCATAACTGTTAAAACCCGCGGCCGATACGCCGGCGGCGATGAGATAAATTCCGGCGGGAGAATCCGCTTTGATCGAACCGGCGGGGGAAATATGGTCCGTGGTAACCGAATCGCCCAAGGCCACGAGACAACGAGCCCGGTCGATGGGCGGAATGCTTTCCGGGGGTGCAAGCCGCATTTCGGCCAAAAACGGCGGCTCTTGAATGTAGGTGCTCGATTTATCCCAGC
>JBEBTM010000379.1:0-4831 GCA_040393745.1 Thermogutta terrifontis
GCTTGGAGGCGATTCGGACCGCGTATGTTTCGGATAAAGAAGCTATATTGAAAAAGGCTTATTACGCGCATATTATTATTATTGAACAAAAAAAAAGAGAATTCGAGGCGGCGATTGAGTCGGCTCGCGAAAAAGCGACCATGGAGGAAAGACTCCGCTTGGAATCCCTTGCCGCCTTGAAAGATGCGGAAGAAAAAATGGAGCGAGAGAAACAACTTCGCAAAGAAGCTGAGGCGATTCGAAAGACGATCGAGGAAAGGATTGAACTCGAAACGGAAAAACGCATGGAGGCCGAAGATGCTCGGAAGGCGAGTGAAGAGAGGCTTGTCGACACTTTGACGACAATTAAAGTTACGAACAAAAAAGCCCTGCGTGAGTCGCTTAAAGACGACGCCTATCGACTGCTACAGAAAACCCCGAAGGCGACCTCTGCTTGGATGGCATGGAATCCGAACGCCGTGGACGGAAATGACGGCGTCTTTGGCCGCCTTTCCGTGCGATATCATCGCGAAAATGCCGGGGAGATCCGGCAGGAGGAATGGGTCGATCCGGATCGTGTTCCTGCATATTACGAAGCACTGCGTCAAGGCAGGACGATCACTCGGATTTCCGGCAATCGTCAGGGGAGCACAGGAATCGTGAGCCTTTCGGTGCCGATTCGTTGTCGAAACGAAAACGTTGGGGCCTGTGGTCTTGAATTGAATTTCGAGCTCTTCCGGAATCACTTGGCAAACGTATTGTCGATCCATCCGTTGTTGAAACCGCACGGAAAAGCCTTTCTGGTTTCTCCGGAAGGCGACATTGTCGTTTCAACTGATAAGACCCTCGAAGGTCGTCGGTATCAGGACCTTTTTCGACGATCGGACGCGTCCGCTCAAGCGACTTGTGAGTTCGATTTCTCCGGCGAAACCTGGCGGGTTTTTGTGGTGGCCGATGGAAACGCGATTGAAAATGAAAAAGCGGAACTGATCGCTTTGGTGTCAAAAAGCAAAAACTGCATTGAGCTGAATTATTGTACAATATTTAATTCGGCCTTGGAAACGTTGGAAACGAGCGAAACTGAAACAGAAAAACGAAACGCCGAGATGCGTCGTTCATTCACGAATTCGAGTCTCGTGCCGATTCTCCTGGGCTTCGCGGTTTCCTGGGGGGGGGCAAGATGGGTTTACTGTCGGCTTCGGCGTAAGGGACAGTATCATCGTGAGGTGATGGATGCCGTTCCGTTGCCCCTGTTGATCCTGGATGAAACCGGAAATGTTTTCGAACGAAATCGCGCCGCCGGAAACGAAGGGGTGAATCCTTTCGACGAGGCAAGCAAAACGGCCAAACGAGGCAAAGGCTCGGTTGGAAAGTATTCGAACGGCAATGCGACCCTTGAAATACACAGTGAGAAGATTTCTTCCGATGTGAACGCCGGCGAAAGGATCGTCCAGGTTTTTCGGAACATCACGCAACAGGAAAGCGAGTCCGCCTTCCTTCGAAAAATCATTCAAATATTACCGGAACTTCACCGGGACAGCGAAGCGGTTCTTTCCGTGGCGGGGCGTCTTGATGAGGAAATTCGTCAGTCCGCCGACCGGCTTTCAGAAATGATCGAAAAAGCGGAGCGTACGAAAGCCTTGACGGAATCCAGTGGACAAAATGCCGCGGAGGCCAACCGGTTTACAAAAGATGCCGTGGATGCATCAATTCGCGGGCAGAAACAGATGAACGACATGATCGCCTCGATGAACGGAATTTGTGACATGTCGACTCAAACTCACAAGGTGATCAAGACGATCGACGCTATCGCCTCACAAACGAATTTGCTCGCACTGAACGCTGCGGTGGAAGCGGCCCGGGCGGGGGCGAACGGCAAAGGATTTGCCGTGGTTGCCGAAGAGGTCCGAAATCTTGCTTCGCGCAGCGCCAAGGCAGCGCAGGAGACCGCGGCACTGATCGCGTCCAGTCATAAACAGATCCTGGACGGAGCCGCGATTGCCAATCAAACGGCCGGAGCGCTGAACAGAATCACGAAAATGATCGAAGGTGCTACGGATCTCGTTTCGCAAATCGCCGAAAGTACCGGGGTACAGTCCGCGTATGTCAACGACATTTCGCAGGGGCTGGGTCAAATCGAACAATTGACCAAGAGTTGTCGACATGAAACCGGACAGGTCGCCAAAGCGGGAACGGAACTGCACCAGGGCTTAGGCGACATACTGGCCAAAGAATCGTGAAGAGGTGTTTTTCCGGAAAAACAAAGACGCCACATTATGTACGGTTACGCCGCTCCGAATTCGCCATATCACTCCGGCAACGTATACCCTTCGCGCGAACCTAGTACCCGAGGGTTTCGAGATCGGATTCGGTCATACCGTGGTAATGGCCCAGCTCGTGCAGGATCGTCGTTCGGATTTGTTCCAAGAGTATCTCTTTGTCCAGGCGACCTTCCCGGTCCCGGGACGCGGCGATGAGGCCCCCGCGGTAGAGTGTGATCATAGTCGGAAGGCCGTTGCCGCTGCGGCGCAGGATGCCATCTAAGGGAACACCTGAAAAACAGCCAAGAAGTCCCAAAGGATGTCCGATACCCAATTCGTGACGTAGCCAGGACGGAGGGGCATCCTCAACATGCAACGGCACCTCGTCCAGCATACGGCGGACTTTCTCCGGCATTCGCGACAGGACCCGGCGGACCTGCTTATCAAAAAAATCTCGTTTACGCGGATGCATGTTGTGAAAGTTGTTCCGAAAGATGCGTTTCGAGCCGGTCGAGCAGTTCGCGTACCCGGGACAATTCAATGTCCGAGAGCACCTGATTTCCGTAACGAACGCGATAATATGCGTCGACAATGGGCAACGTCGTTTCCGTAAACCCCGTTTGCCGGACGTATTCCAAGGGAGTTTCGCTACCGCGACGTTCCCGCTCCAGGCGGGTCAAGAGGGCCTCCATGCGGACATAAAATTCGATTGTCGCCTGCCGTCGCAACTCCTGCGCAGAAGGGCCTTTCAGGTAGAGCAGCAAAAGTTGGGCAAAGCGGCGAATCAGCAGAGCAATGACCAAAAGTAACACCACGGGAAGAGCCAGGAAGAACCAATCGACGGCCCGACGCCCGGTTCCCGCGGACCGGGTCAGGAGATTTTTATAATAGGAAAAAACATCCCCCGCAACGGTACGCCAGAACGCGACATTGAACACATGGGTCGTAATGTAACGAAAACCTCGTTTGATGGGCTCGTAAATCCATTCCGATTGCTTGGTCGGATTCATATTCAGGATGAACTCGCCCCAGGCGTCGGCGATCCATTGGCTTAAATCGGAAAAACTGAACGAAAAAGATGTCATCAAATTCTGTTCTTCTGCCGAAGCCGGCGTGGGGTCCAAGCGAAGCCAGCCGCCGTAGTTCCACCAATCCCCGCCGGGTCGATGCCGACGCCCCGCAAGGGTTTCCGGGGGCAGGAAGACATCGACCCAGGAATGGGCATCCGACTGGCGAACGACCGTGGCTTGGCCGGCGGGGCGAATCACTTCCGTCTTGAAACCGACGATAACCCGGGATCCGATTCCAACGCTGCGGAGCATCAGAGCCAGCGCTCCGGCGAAATATTCGCAATGGCCGGAAGAGTTGTTGTCGATGAAATCCTCGAGCGGATCCATACCGAAGCGTCTGGTCGTGCCACCCAATTTGTAATGAAATTGATCGGAATGCAGGAACTGATGTTCCATGTACCGTGCCCTTCCAATGATATCCTGCTTGGGCAGGCCTGATTCCGCGTCCCATTTAGCCGCAAGCGTTTTGAGGGCGTCGAGTCCCGTCTCGGGCAGTTGGAGGAGCGTTTCGGGTTCAATCCGTTCCTGGCAGGGAACAATGGAAAGTTGGCGTCCCCGACTGAACGCCGTGGTGTAGATCATTGTGGTAATGGGCTGGCGACGGCCGCGGACTTCGTCGATCCGGTTGGAATTGAGCCGCAGGAACAGAGGGCTGTCATTTCGACAGACGAAGGGCCAGGGCGCGAAAAAGACGGTCGAATCCAGCGGCTGGACCGTCATTCGGAGTCCGACCAGGTCGATTCCCTCTTCGAAGAGCAGGCGATTGCTTTGGGAGCTTCGGACTTTCTGGCCCGGTCGAAGCGGATGGGGAACCTGCATGGCTATGGCACGCTGGTACGACTCAAGCTGCCCGTCCTGTTCCCAGGATTCACGAAGATTTGCCAAGGAAGTCGCATCGCGGTTTTGGGAGACCAACTGGTTCCAAACGCCGTCGGTATAACGGTCCAGGGCCACTCCGCGAAAATAGACCGTAGCACCTTGGATGGCATCGTAGGGTGTTTCATCCGTCGTCGTTTCAACCGGCGAAGGAATGGAACGGGAAGGATAGTCGTAAAATCGGACCGAAAAAACTTCGCGGTGATACGGAAGGACCGTACCCAACGAACCGAGCCGAACTTCTTCGTTGAATCCGACCGTCCCGACGGGCTTGGAATAGGTTTTCGTCCAATTATCGTGTCCGAAACTGAAGGAATATTGCCAGAATTCGATTTTCCCAATCCTCGGAATCAAACAGAAAAGCATCAGGGCGAAGACGAGTGCGAACAGGGTTCCCGAAAGAAGGTGTGCAAGCAACGCGGCGCGGCCACCGACCAGGCCGCCGGAATGCAGGGTTCCGGCGTAAAAACCGGCCGGTTCGGAAAGAAGCGGAAAACGACGTTTCGAAGTCGGCGTGACCGGCCCGGGTTTTCGACGGCCGTTTGACGTTCCATTTTCCGGGACGGAAACCCACTGCAATCGGGTTACCGCGGCTTCTTCGGCGCCGGGCAAGTGCTCCCGATCCCAGAGATGATCGTACCAAGG
>JBEBTM010000380.1:0-4830 GCA_040393745.1 Thermogutta terrifontis
CTTCTTCGGTGAGGAGATCGTAAACTTTTTTGCCCGTATTGCCGCCGTTGACGACGACGTAATCCTGGAAGTAGATGACCTTTTCCAAGCTGCTCGCCTTCATGGAAAGAAGAGTGGCGAGTCGGCTTGAGACGGCTTTGAAAAACCAGATATGAACCACGGGCGCGGCGAGATCGACATGGCCCATACGCTTGCGGCGGACGCGGCTGTGCGTGATTTTCACGCCGCAACGGTCGCAGGTCATGCCTTTGTATTTCATGCCGCGATATTTTCCGCAGGCACATTCCCAGTCTTTTTCGGGGCCGAAGATCTTTTCACAGAACAAACCGTCGCGCTCGGGACGGTAGGTCCGGTAGTTGATCGTTTCGGGTTTTTTCACTTCGCCGTGGGACCAGTTACGAATATCGCTGGGCTTGGCCAGACTGATTTTGACGGCGGCGTAATCGTTGATGCGATCGTAGGTAAATTCGGAATTACTCACTCCGGGGCTCCTCGTATTTAGGAATTTATATGCGATATCGGTGATTGATCAATTCGGATTGATTGCTCGCTTGAAGCGAGCAACTTATCAACGACTACATTCCGCCGCCTGACTTTTCAAGCTGCATGTTCAAGGCCAGGCCGCGGATTTCGTTCGTGAGCACGTCGAAGCTCGCGGGGGTACCGGCTTCCAGCGTGTTTTCGCCTTTGACCATCGACTCGTAAATTTTGGTTCTGCCTTCGACGTCGTCGCTCTTGACCGTGAGCAGTTCTTGGAGCGTATACGCCGCTCCATAGGCTTCAAGAGCCCAGACTTCCATTTCGCCAAATCGTTGGCCGCCGAACCTTGCTTTGCCGCCCAAAGGCTGCTGCGTGATGAGCGAATAGGGGCCCGTACTCCGGGCATGGACCTTGTCATCGACCAAGTGGTGCAACTTGAGCATGTAAATGTAGCCGACGGTCGTTTCCTGGTCGAATGGTTCGCCGGTCCGGCCGTCGTACAAATTCACCTTGCCGTGCCGGGGCAGGCCGGCTTTTTCAAGTTCATCGTTGATTTCCTCTTCGGTCGCCCCGTCGAAGACCGGTGTGATGGCCTGGTAGCCGAGCTTCTGGGCCGCCCAGCCGAGGTGGGTTTCCAGAATCTGGCCCACGTTCATACGGCTCGGAACGCCCAGCGGGTTGAGCATGATTTCAATCGGCGTACCGTCTTCCAGGAAGGGCATGTCCTCCTTCGGCAGGATTTTGGCGATCACACCTTTGTTTCCGTGCCGACCGGCCATTTTATCGCCCACGGAAATGACCCGCTTGGCGGCGACGTAAACCTTGACCATCTGGAGCACGCCGCGCCGGAGTTCGTCGCCGCGTTTCATCGAATTGATCTTGCGTTCCTTGGCGTCGATGGCCGCCTCGATGGCGGACCAGTGCCTCAGATATGTTTTTTCCAGGGCCGCAAATTTCGGATCGTCTTCCTCGATATTCAGGTGATCGAGTCGAAATAGTTTTGGTTGCTCGATTTCATCTTCTTCGAGTTTCCGTCCGAGAATCTTTTCAAACTCGGCGATCATGGGTCGGAAGACGGTGAAAATCTTTTCGTCTTCTTCTCTTTCGATCTTTTTGACTTCCATGTCGAAGGCCTTGCGTTCGTCTTCGGAAAGGCTCATCCGGCAGGAGAATTTTTGTGTGCCGATGACGATTCCTTCGATGCCCGAGGGAACCTCCAGTGATTCGTTTTTGACGTCCTCACCGGCCCGGCCGAAAATAGCGTGGAGTAATTTTTCTTCCGGCGTGAGTTCCGTCTTGTTTTTCGGCGTCACTTTACCGACCAGAATATCGCTGGGACGAACGTACGTTCCGACGCGGACGATGCCGCTGTCGTCCAGATTTCGCAGAGCCCGCTCACCGACGTTCGGGATATCTTTGGTGAACTCTTCCCGACCGAGTTTCGTGTCGCGGATTTCCACGTCGAATTCCTCGATGTGGATCGAGGTATACGTGTCCTTCTTGACAAGCTCTTCGCTGATGATGATGGCATCCTCGAAGTTGAAACCGTCCCAAGCCATGAAGGCGACGAGGACGTTCCGGCCCAGACAGAGCTTGCCTTGGTGCATGCTGGCCCCGTCGGCGAGAATTTGGCCCGCCTTGACTTTTTCACCCGGTTTAATGATCGGGACCTGGTTTTGGCAGGTCCGTTCATTCAGGCCCACGAACTTGCGGAGCACGTATTCGTCCCGCCAATCCGTGTTGGGATTGGAATTGAGCGAAAGCTGATGGGCGGCGAGTTTTTCCTTGATTTCCTTGATCGCGGCGTCCGAAAATCCCTTGTTTTCCTTGAGAACGTCTTCCTTGCAAACGATCAGGTCGCCTACGGTTTTGATCGCTTCCGCTTCAAGCAAAGCGCCGACGCGGGAACCGAGCTTTAATTTGCCGACTTCGGATTCGATCAGGGCATTGGTTTCCGGGTCGGGCGTGACAATGATCCGCTGCGAATCGACAAAGGAAACGATTCCGCTCCGGTCGGCATGGATGAGCAGACTCGAATTGAATGCGGCGAACTCTTCCAAGCCCGTCGCCACCAACGGCGGCTCGGAAACCAAAAGTGGCACGGCCTGCCGCTGCATGTTCGAGCCCATAAGGGCGCGGTTCGCATCGTCATGCTCAAGGAAGGGAATCAACCCCGCGGAGACTCCGACCATCTGACTCGGGGCAACGTCGATGTATTCGACATCCTCGACGGGGACAGGTTCGTAGTCGCCGTCGTAACGGACGATAACGGTTTCAGAGATCGGGTCGGGCAAGATCTTGCCGTTCTTGATTTCGACATCGGCCGGTGCGAGACGAGCCCGGTGCTCCTGATCAGCCCGGAGCCAATCAATCTCGTCCGTCAGCTTACCATCGACTACCTTGCGGTAAGGTGAAACGAGAAAGCCGAATTCATCGACCGTCGCATAAATGCTCAAACTCGAAATGAGACCGATGTTCGTGCCTTCCGGCGTTTCAATCGGGCAAATCCGGCCATAGTGGGACGAGTGAACGTCACGAACGTCGAAACCGGCCCGCTTCCGGTTCAGACCGCCGGGGCCCAAGGCGGACAACCGGCGTTCATGTGTGAGCATGGACAACGGATTCGTCTGGTCGACAACCTGGGAAAGTTCGCCCCGACCAAAGAAGTATTCGATGGCGGCCGAGATGCTTTTCTGGTTGACACAACTTCGGGCTGAATCGACCTGGCGACCGTTCAAGCGCTCCTGGACGGTTCGCCGAAGCTTGAGAAATCCCTTGCGTAGTTCCTCGCTGGCCAACTCGTCGATGGTTCGAAGACGGCGGTTTCCGAGATGGTCGATGTCGTCGATTTCATACGCGGTCGGCGGAATAGCATCCCCGTTTTCATCTTTCAGCAGGGCTTTGCCGGCAACTTCCGAGTAACCGGGCACACCGGCGCGGTCCCCGCCCCAGAGGCGGCTGAGGTAAAGCACGGCATGGAGGATGTCATCGGGCAGAAGAAGCATTTCACTCGGGGCCGGGCAATCCTTTCGATTATGAATGTACATCGGTTCGGCTCCGGTGATTTTTTCTTCACCAGACTTTTTCGCGCCCTTATCCTCGGCTTTTTTAGGGGATCGCTGGAATTTTTCCCAGAAGCCGGCCTGTTCATCCCAATCTTTGAGATTGCCCTTGCCCTTCTGCTGTTCTCTCCAGGATTCGAGATCCCAAGCGCCGGTAAAGTCGGTGATGTTGTCGTCGGTGATATTGGTACAGAGCTTCCGGTTGATGCGGAAACGGCCGACCCGTCCGAGACGATAACGGTTCGTGTCGTAGAACTTGTCGTTGAAAAGTTCCTTGGCCTTGTCGAGCTGGGCGGGATTGCCCGGCCGCAGACGCAGGTAGATCTTGGCAAGCGCTTCTTCGTGGGAGCGTGTTTTGTCTTCGTTGAGCGAGTTCAGGATGAGCTTGTTCTTCGGCTCTTCCATGACGTCGATCTTTTTCAGGCCCGAGGTGCAGATCTGTTCCGCCTTGGCCTTGGTGATGACCTCTCCGGCTTCGACGATCAGTTCACCCGCGTTTTCCGAGCCTTTGGGGTAAGCGAGATTGTCGATGGAGACCTTGCTTTCGATCTTGGCCACGGCCGCACTGGAATCGACCTTGACGGTGTGAATGACCCCGGGTTTTACGGGGGATTTGCCGTCATCCTTCGGGAAAAAAGCGCGAAGAATCTGAGAATTCGTACTGAACTCCACGGACATGGCCCGGAGGAACATCATGATCGGGAGCTTGCTGCTCTGGTCGATCTTGATCGAAAGGGTTTCCTTGCGGGTAATATTCAGTTCGATCCAGCTTCCCCGTTCGGGAATGATCCGACAACTGTAAATTTTTCGGTCGGCATCCATTTCCGTGACGAAATCGATCCCGGGACTCCGGTGGAGTTGGCTGACGACGACGCGCTCGGCTCCGTTGATGATGAACTCACCGCCGCCGAGCATGATCGGGATATCGCCGAGGTAGACGTCCTCTTCGAACGTACCTTCGACGGCCTTCGTGCTTCGCTGACCGGCACCGCTTTGCGCGACCGGTTTTTCCGGCTGGGATCCCGGTTCGATGTACAGTCGCAGGCGGACCTTGAACGGCTTACCATAGGTCAGGCGGAGTTGGCGACACTCATCGGGCTCGTATCGAGGCTTTTCCAATTCATAATAAAGATATTCCAATCGCATCTGGCCGTCGTGGCTCTTGATTGGAAAAATTTCCCGAAGCACGGCTTCGAGGCCCTGATTTTTACGTTTTTTCGGGAGGGCGTCCTCTTGCAGAAAATGTTTGTAGCTCTGCGTTTGCAGGACCGTCAAATCGGGAATCTCG
>JBEBTM010000381.1:0-4822 GCA_040393745.1 Thermogutta terrifontis
TGGCCGCTGTGCTGAAAAATCTTAAGATCGCCGAAACGGTTCTTGTGGCGATCGAGACGTATGACGTCAATCTCTATAAAAGTTTCCGTAATATTGACGGGGTTCGTGTTTTGCCGATTTCAGACTTGAACGCCTACGAAATTCTACGTCCGAAACGGTTGCTCATGACGAAAGCCGCGATGGAGTCTTTTGTCGCAGCCAATGCCAAAACCGCCGAAACGACGGCAGAGTGAGTCATCATACAGAGATAATTCAGAGCGTTAGATTCCCCATTTGAGACAGGTAAACGGAGGCAGACATGCCCAAAAGCAAAGATATCACTCAGGTCAACTTGCAGCTTGAACCATACCAGGTTGTCCTACGCCCCATTGTCACGGAAAAAGGCTATCAACAGGCCGAACATCAGAACATCTATTTCTTTGAAGTCAACAAGCTGGCCAATAAAAAGCAGATTAAGGAGTCGGTCGAATTCCTTTTCGACGTGCGCGTTCTGGAAGTTCGTACCCAGAATCGTAAAGGCAAACAACGACGGTATCGACGGGATATGGGACAGATGCGAAGTTGGAAAAAAGCGATGATCAAATTGCATCCTGAAGATAAGATCAATTATTTCTAGTGAGAATCGGTACGGGAACCTTAGTTTGTTGATTAGAACTGATTGTTCCGTTAAATGTTGACCGAATGCGTCGAACTCGACAAAATTAGTTCAAAAGCGTGTGTGGTTCGGAACGAACAATAGAGTCAAGTCAAGTGGTGTCCGCTAATGCGGACTGAATGAAGGACAATACGATGGGCGTTAAAAAATACAAACCGAATACTGCCGGTCGCCGGAATATGAGCGTAAGCGATTTCAAGGAGCTTACCAAAGGGGCCAAGGCTGAGAAAAGCCTTCTGAAACCCAAGCGTCGTACCAACGGTCGTAATAATCAAGGTGTCATTACGGTTCGTCACAGAGGCGGTGGACATAAACGTCAGTTCCGCAATGTCGATTTTCGTCGTAATAAAGACGGAATCGAGGCCGTCGTCGCTTCGATTCAATATGATCCCAATCGTACGGCACGTATTGCCCTGCTCCACTACAAAGACGGCGAAAAGCGTTATATCGTGGCGCCTGATGGGCTTGAAGTTGGTGCAAACGTAATGAGCGGGACCGGTGCTCCGGTTTCCGTCGGGAATTGCCTGCCGCTTTCCGAGGTTCCTCTAGGTGCGGAAATTCACAATATTGAATTGCAGCCGAACCGGGGCGGCGCCCTTTGTCGTTCCGCTGGATCAAAGGCGACATTGATGGCACGCGATGCCGAGGGAGGTTGGGCACAATTGAATATGCCAAGTGGTGAAATACGTCGTGTTCCAATTTCCTGTCGTGCCGTATTGGGCAGTGTGAGTAATGGTGAACACATGAATGTCATCATCGGTAAAGCAGGCCGTAACCGTTGGAGAGGACGTCGTCCTCATGTGCGTGGAACGGCTATGAACCCGATTGATCATCCGCACGGCGGTGGTGAAGGACGTACAAAAGGCGGTCGGCACCCAGTCACTCCGACTGGTAAGCCGACCAAAGGAACGTCGACCCGTAAGAAACGAAAAACAACGAATCGCTCGATTATTCGACGACGCAAGAGTCGACGTTATGGGATTCTCAAACTTTCCTGAGAATTTTGAAATGATCGTCCCCCCCTCCGTGACAGTTCCGGCATTTCCTGTAGAATCTCGAAACATTACAATTTTCGCGGTAAAGTCTGAAAGACACTATGAGCAGATCAATTAAGAAAGGACCTTACGTCGACCTCAAGTTGTACGCAAAGGTTGAAAAACTGGAACAAACCGGAAAGAAAGAACCAATCAAAACCTGGGCCCGTGCTTGTACGATTGTCCCGGAATTCGTTGGACATACTTTCATGGTCCATAACGGTAAGACCTTCATTAAAGTTTTCATTACAGAGGAAATGGTCGGTCATAAGCTTGGCGAGTTTTCTCTCACAAGAATATTTCGAGGGCACGGAGGTAAAGGCGGCAAAAAATAGCCCCTGGCCAACAGGAGCCGTCAGCGTTTTGAGACAGATTGACGGTATAAAATATATTGCGACGAATTTTAGAATAATCAAGGTGCGGAAATGCCTACGACGGAAAAAGTTTATCAAGCCAAGCTTCGCTTTGTCCAAATGAGCGCCCGGAAAATACGGCCCTATGCCGATCTTGTTCGCGGATTGTTTGCCGATGAAGCACTGGAGCTCTTGGCTTGTTACCCGAGCCGTGGTGCTCGGCTGATCGAAAATGTGATCAATAGCGCCGTGGCCAATGCGAGAGATCGACATGCTTCGAATGTCGCTGATTTGGAAGTCAAAGAAATCCGTATCGACGGTGGTCCGATGACACGCCGTTTTCGGCCCAAGGCTCGAGGCTCTTCCAGTATTTATTTGAAACGCATGTCGCACATCACGGTTGTTCTCGGATAGTCAAAAGTCATTCAGGGTTTCTTTTTAACACGAACGGCAGGAAATACAATGGGTCAAAAAGTCAACCCGGTCGCATTCAGGACCGGCATCATGGAAGACTGGAAGAGTCGTTGGTATGCTTCGAAAAGGGAGTTTGCCGAGCTTTTAGTCGAAGATAAAAAAATTCGCGATTTTATAAAAAAACGTAAGGATCCGAAGGATAAAGCCGAAAAGCCGATGTATCCTGCGATCGCGAAGATTGAAATCGAGCGGACACGTGATGAAGTTCGTGTGATTCTTTTTTCCGCCAAGCCGGGCGTTATGATCGGACGTGGTGGTGAAAAGGTTGAGGAACTACAGAATGATCTGCAAAAGATAACAGGACGACGCATTAACCTCAAAATTGAAGAAGTCGTTCGCCCCGCCTTGGTAGCTCAGCTTGTTGCGGAAGACATCGGTGAGCAGCTTGTCAAGCGTGTCGGTTTCCGAAGAACAATGAAAAAAGCGATGGAAGCCGCCATGGAAGCCGGTGCCAAAGGCATAAAAATTCAACTTTCCGGTCGTTTGGGTGGTGCAGAAATGGCGCGTTGCGAAAAGCAGATCGCCGGTTCAATTCCACTCTCGACGTTGCGGGCCAAGATCGATTACGGGTTCCACGAGGCTCGAATCGCTCAAGGACATATCGGTATTCAGGTTTGGATCAATCAAGGCGAATATAGCGAGGACGATAACAATGGCGCGAATGCCCAAACGAGTCAAACATCGAAAAATCCAAAGAGGTCGTATAAAAGGTGAGGCAACTCGCGGTAACGACGTGGTTTTCGGTGATTATGGACTTCAGACAATGGAAGGTGGATGGATTAGCGCGGCGACGATCGAAGCGGGACGTATTGCGGCCCAGCAGTATCTTCGCTCCGAGGGTCGTCTCTACATTCGAGTTTTCCCTCATAAATCGGTTACGTCGATCCCTTTGGAGACCCGTATGGGTAAAGGGAAAGGCGAACCTGAATATTGGGCGGCCGTGGTCAAACCAGGAACGGTCATGTACGAGATTTCAGGCGTCCCGGAAGAAACGGCGAAGCTTTGTTTTAACCGCCTCGCACACAAGATGCCCGTACGTTGCCGGCTAGTGAAACGAAAACCGATGTAAGCAGATCGGATTGTTGTGCCTTGCATCGTAGATTATAAGTAAATGCAGCCCACCGGGCTTTTGAGACAGAACGAATCATGAAAGCGACGAAAATTTCCGAACTCCGTGACATGAGCGACGATCAGCTTGATCTGCTTCTAAATGAGGCCAAGGATACGCTGTTTCGACTCCGTTTACAAGCACGCATGGAACGCCTCGATTCTCCGAGTGAATTGAAAAAGAACAAGCGACTCATCGCTCAGGTTCTCACACTCAAGAAAGAACGCGAACTGGCGTCGGGCAACAAATAATAACATTTGAGAAGAATTGCAGATTTAAGAGGTCGATCGAATGCCTAAACGAGTTGTCATCGGTGTTGTCACAAGCGACAAAATGAAAAAGACACGGCGTGTTGAAGTGTCTCGTAGGGTCAAATATCCGAAATACGGGAAGTATGTCAAACGTCGTACTGTTTGTTACGTCCACGACGAAGAAGAATCGTCCTCGCTGGGTGATACGGTGGAGATCATCGAAAGTCGGCCCATGTCGCGACTCAAACGTTGGAATCTCGTGAAGGTAATTTCAAAGGGTAACGTTATCGACGTTGCCGCGCTTCGGGCTGCAGCGAAAGAAGCGGCTGCCAAGACGGAATAGCGGCCTCTCCCTTCACGCCGTCGACGTGAGTCTTTTTAGTGTCCATAGTTCCTATTATTTATTGTTGATCGAAAGCGGGTTAGTAGCATGATCCAGATGCAAACGAGATTGGATGTCGCCGACAACACCGGTGCGAAGGAATTGATGTGTATCAAAGTCCTTGGCGGCACTCACCGACGATTTGCCGGTTTGGGCGATGTCGTTGTATGTTCGGTGAAGTCGGTTATTCCCGGTAGCAACATCAAAAAAGGCTCAGTCGTTAAGGCCGTGATTGTCCGCGTTAAAAAGTCGACTCGCCGTGAGGATGGCAGTTACGTCAAATTCGACTCGAACGCCGCTGTTCTGATCGACAATAACAAGAACCCGATCGGTAATCGTGTTTTCGGCGCCGTGGCTCGTGAGCTTCGTGACAAGGATCGTAAAAAAAAGGGAAAAGGCAAGGCGCATGGTGAAGAAGGTTTCTTCAAAATCATCAGTCTCGCAAGTGAAGTCGTCTGATCGAATTTAAGTTATTTCGAAACGATCGCAATACAACATACGACAGTAGTTTGAGATTAGAAAACGAACGATAGAATCATGAGAATTCACAAGAACGATCAAGTCA
>JBEBTM010000382.1:0-4811 GCA_040393745.1 Thermogutta terrifontis
AGGGTTTTACTCTTGTCGAGCTTCTTGTGGTCATCGCAATCATCGGAGTGTTGATTGCCCTTCTTTTGCCCGCTGTTCAAGCCGCCCGTGAAGCGGCCCGGCGGTCGCAGTGTATTAGTCAGCTCAAGCAAGTCGGTATTGCCGTTCACAATTTCCATGATGCGCATAAAGGCTTACCCCCCAGCGCGTTAAGCGCAATCGCTCGCTCGTCTTTTTGGGTGTTTATCATGCCCTATACCGAGCAAAACGCTTCCTACGAAATTATTACGGGACGAAATGATATCGGGGTTCAGCTCTACTCGGGATGGTGGGATGGATTGGCTGAGGCGGAAAGAAACGGAATCGCCTCGATTTCCTATATGAAATGCCCGAGCCGGCGTTCGGGAACGCAAATCTGTGAGGGCACGTCGCCCGGCGACGGCTACTGGAGCGGCGTTGCTGCAGGCAAAGGCCCGCGAGGGGACTACGCCATTGTCTATTGCGGCGACGTACTGGCAACTTCCCCGACCGATGTAGATTGGTGTTTGCAACTCACGGATTCATCCAAGGCAACTCATTCTCCTTTCCGTGGGTCCAAAACGACGGCTACCGGAGGTGCCAAAAATTGGGCGCCGGCCATCAGCATCAGTGCTTGGAAGGATGGTACGTCCAACCAGTTGATTGTTGGGGAAAAGCATATTCCGGAAGGACTTCTCGGGGAAGCAACGGCGGAGTCCTCGGACGTCGACGGTTCGTTCCTTGCGATCGGTGAAGCGTTTTACCACGGAGAACCCGGTGGACGGTTCAATGTCGCCCGATCCATTATCACCGCTGCTCCCCGGTTGGCGAAAGGTCCGAATGACGGATGGGGCACTCTGGATAGCGGTGACGAAGGTTGGATCTACGATCTCAATGCGCAAACACCCGAATATGGTTTCGGCGGTCCTCATCCGGGCGTATGCAACTTCCTCCTGGGAGACAGTGCCGTGAAATCCGTGACAACCACCGTAAGCGGGACGATCCTCGGTGCGTATGCGGACATACGCGATGGACAAAGCGCGAGTGGTTTGTAGGCTTGGTGCTGTCTTTGTATCGATAGAATTTTGCCTCACTATATTCTCATGAACCAGAATTTCGCTCAATTTGTTTTCGTCATTTGCTCCTGTGTGCTCTTGGTCGGCTGTGGTGGTCGGGCGCAAGTTTCCGGCAAAGTCACTTTTGAAGGTGACGGTACCCCTTTGACCCGGGGCAACGTCAAGGCGCTCTCGGATGACGGAGTTGCGGTCAAGGGGACAATCAAAGAGGATGGAACCTACTTGCTTTACGAACTAAAGCCCGGCGATGGGATTCCTTCGGGAAAAAAATACAAGGTTTGGCTGGCCAATACGACGGAAAAAGTCCCTTCGACGCAAAAAGTCTTGGACGATCGCATTGGTGAAATGGTCCCCGCGCCTCCTACCATAGTGCAATTGGTCGACTCAACTTACATAACCCCTAATTCAACTCCGCTGGAATTGGATGTACCCAAGGGGACGGCCTCGATTTCACACGACATCGTCGTTAAAAAACCGGAATAACTCCAAAAACTGATAACATGTTTTATATTGTTCTAAAATTCAATAATGAAGGATCCGCTCATGGAAAACAACAACTACTCCCCCGGAATCGGCAAGGGTTTTACCCTGGTGGAATTATTGGTGGTCATTGCGATCATCGGTGTGTTAATCGCCTTGCTCCTGCCCGCCGTTCAGGCGGCTCGCGAAGCCTCAAGGCGTTTGCAATGTGGCAATAATATCCGGCAGCTTGCTCTTGGTGTCCAGAATTTTCATGACACGCACAATCGGATGCCTTGCTTTGCCGACGACCCTGTCTTCGTTTCAAAAGGCTTGGACAGGATCAGTTTCCTTTATGTTCTCTTCCCTTACATCGAGCAGACGCCGTCTTACGATTTCATCATCTCGGCAGCACCCGCCACCGGCACGCTCGCCTCTTGGCAGGCGCCCCTTTCCAACAATGATTCCCCTATGAAGGCTTATATTTCCGCCTTCATATGTCCCTCGGACAGCAATTCCGGGCGATGGAAAATCGGTGAAACGGCCAAAACGAATTATCGCGGCTCGTTGGCCGATATCATGGTGCGAGCAGGAACCACCAATCGTTGTACTTCTCCACGAAGTTGGCTGAAGGTCGGACCGACTCGTGCCGGTGGAACGGCAAATTCTTATAACGCCGGTATCATCGGTCTTGAAGGCATCTCCGATGGAACCAGTAATACCATCCTGCTCACGGAAGGGGTCGTATGGGATGGCGAACCGGCGGCCTCCGGTGTGAAGGTTGATTTCCGGGCCAACATGGTCGACGCCACTTATTTTTACAACCAGAATCCTACCAACTGCCTCAATAAAAAAGGTGAAGGTCGTAAAACGGTTTCCAGCACTTCAAAGGGCGGGTCGGACCAAGGGCCGGGCGACCGGGCCTACGATGTTTACTATACGTACAACACCGGGGTTTTCACTCTCCTGCCACCGAACAGTCCCTCCTGCAATAGCGGTGCTTGGGGTGGGGTGTCTGCCAGTAGTGAGCATCCCGGCGGAGTTCAAACCGTCATGGCCGATGTCAGTGTTCGTTTTGTGAGCGATACCGTCAACACAAAAAACCTTGATATACGGTGTAGTACGACGGGCCACGTTCCCTCTGGTGAAAGTCATGACAATTGGGTTCCCGCTGTTCCTTTGGCCGGAGCAACCGGTGGAACGGACGCCGTTACCGGCCAGCCGTTCAGTTACGGCGTTTGGGCCGAGATGGGGGCAATCAATGATGGACAAGCCAACTCCCTTTAGAGCTTAGAGCTACTATCCAAAAGTCGAATCTTCCATCGTCGGCCGATGGTGGAAGATCCGACCGGAGAGTGTGCCTTCCAGGTGTGAACCATTAACTTGACACTACTCATGATTAAAATAATTACGAGAACGCTGCTTGGATTGATCGTTGTTTCGGGTTTTTTACTTTTCCAGGGTTGCACCAAAAATTCCCTGGGAACAACGAGTGTGACCGGGACGGTCACACTGGACGGGAAGCCCATTGACGGGGTAAATGTTTCGTTTTCGCCCAAAAATCCAGACGGACGCCAGTGCTATGGCGTCACGGACGCCGGAGGGGTGTACTCCTTGACGGTTCCCGGTGCCGATGTCGGATCCGGTGCCATACCGGGCGACTATACTGTAACGCTTTCCAAGGAACAATCGCCCGCAGAGGGATTGTCCGATGAGGAAATTCAGCAGAAATTCGGAGGGAGTCTACCATCTCCCGTTAATCATTTACCGCAAAAATATGCTGATAAGGGCAAAACCGACATTGCTCCCGTCACCGTGGAAAAAGGCAAGAAGAACGTCTTCAATTTCGATTTGACGTCGCAATGAACCGTTGAGATTGCCAAACATGGAACAATGCAAAAAAGGCCGAAGATTTTCTCTTCGGCCTTTTTTCAATTCTTGTTATCGCCATCCGAATTGGATACAATAGACATGGATGGCTGATTTCTTTACCGCTTCCACTTAACATCCTGTTTTCCATGAGCTCCGACTATTCCCGCCAATATAACGACCAGTACGATCCCGCCCCCTACGGAGGCGATCCCCGGGCCGAACGCCGGGCGCTTTCCGAAGAGAAAAAAGGCTGCAGTTGCGGCTGCGCCTGCGGCCTCGGGTGTTTGACGATCATCGTCATCCTGATCATCCTCTCGCTGATCTTCTACTACACCTGCGTCAAGGGCGTGCCGCTCCAGGTCGGGGCCGATACCACCGTCATCACCGAGCCGCTCAAAGCCGACGGCAAAGCGGTCGACTTCTTCAAGGCGATCAACGAGACCGTACTTCCTGAGATTCCCAACGAGGAAAACGGCTTCAAAGACGTCCTTGCCGCTTACGGGAAAGAAATCTTCGCCCCGAAACACGGTCCGGCCGCACGGCCCTGGTTGTACGAGGAAACCTGCAGGGAGCTCGACGTCGATCCTCACGCCGCGACGACGGCCGAATATGAAAGCCCTGAAAAGTACCTCACCGGAGTTCAGGAAGCCGGCGGCTTGGACGCGCTCCGCTTCCAACTGACGACGGCGCCTTGGAAAATCGAAGACCAACCGAAGATGAAAGACTGGCTCGAAAAAGTCGGGCCCGGTTTGGACATCGCCCGGCGGGCGGCCATGAAGAAGCATTATCACATCCCCTTGGTTCGGCAGTTGGAAAAAGACCTCTGTCTCACGGGCATTTCCACCGATACCGCATTCTGGCACCTCAACCTGATCGAAGCCCTGCGAATTCGGGGCATGATGGCATTAGGACAAAACGACGCCGAAAATGCCTGGCAAGACCTGCTCGCGGCCCAGCGTCTCTACCGCCAAACCATCGGCGGCTTGGAAATCGTGACAAGCCAGACAGGAACCCCGTTCCATCCCGCCGAGGCCCGGCTCACCGACGCCCTCCTGCAAACGTTGACCGCAACCGACAAATGGACGCCCGAACTGCTGACCCGGGCCGAAGACGACCTGAAAAACCTGCCGGATTGGCTCCCGCGAAAAGATAGCATCAAAATTATGCGGTTCATCGCCTTGGACGCCATCGGGTCCGCCCACAATTTCGGCGCTCTCTTGGACGCCTTAGCCGGCGACATACCCGATCCCACCCTGAAAGACCCCGGTTTCCGTCATAGCATCGGGGCCATCGGTTTCAACGCAAACATTCTCGCCAAGCGCTTGAACGAAAAGCTCGACGATTTCGAAAAGAAACTCGACGCCATTACGCCCAAGGAGTTGCTGGACGAGTTTGGAGGCGATCTCG
>JBEBTM010000383.1:0-4810 GCA_040393745.1 Thermogutta terrifontis
TGGCATGGAGATTGTTATTTCACGGGATGCCGACCATTCAGGCGTGTCCATCGACGGAACCGTTCGTTCGGATTTCGAGAGTGAAATGTCTTGTGGAATCAACGGTTGCGCATCGACAATCGTGATCGAAGCGGCCTGAGTCCGATTTTCGCTCCAAATCCCCCAGGGGGTCGCCGGCAGGACCGGCAGCGCAAGCCGCAATAAAACGGTACACCAGAGCAAATAACGCCACTGCGGTTGCAAACGTTCCTGGAACAAAAATGTGACGATGAAGACGGAGCCGGCCAACAGCGTCGCCTGCCAGGTCGCGGTAAACCAAAGATGAAACAGATATTCCGACATGGCCGGCCTTTTATTGTTCGAGTTCGTTGAGTTGCTTGCGTAGTTCGGCAATCTGTTCGGGCGTAAGCGAACCGTCTTTGAAAAAATGGACGAGCAGTTTCGACGTGTCGCCCTCGAAAACCCGTTCAAGGAAATTTTGACCGTGTACGGCAATGCACTCCTCTTGAGAGTAAAGAGGCGTATAAACCAAGGTCGGGTAGTCTTTTTCTTTTCCTCGTGTTTTTTCGACGTGGAGAATTCCCTTTTCGCCAAGACGCACCAAGAGGGTTCGAACCGTGTTGGGATTCCAGCCGGTTTCCGGGACGATTTCGGCGATGACGTCGTTCCCGGTCACGGTGCCGAGCCGCCAGACAACATGCATGACTTTCCACTCGGCATCGGAAATTTTTTGGATGGTCATTTCACTCCTCCATTGGTTTTGTATTACATGTGTATTTCTTTTTATGCTACAAATGTAGTTTTGTCAAGAGGAATTTTGCCATTTCGGACATTTTCTTCGAATGAGAGGATGGAAGCCGGCCAAGATGTGGAAAAAGTGAGGGCAGAACATCTCCGCCGTCCGCGCTGTCCGGCTAAAGGGGCGGGTTAGCCGTAGGCACCCATGCCGAAAAAGAGGGTTTTCTTCAAGATGCGGTAAACCCAGTAATCCTCGGGGACCTCCTCGCCCGGCAGGTAATGCGACATGTGCGCCGGTTGGGTTTCCAATTCGTGCAAAAATTCCCGGCCGCTACGGTCTTCGGCATTTTCGCTGCGAAAAAACTCGGCCAGTTCCTTCGGATGATCAATGATCACACAGCCCTGTGAGCGGTCGCCGTCGTATTTGTCGCGGATAAAATCCCGGAACCGACGCAGGAAACCGCTCTCGTTGACCGTCTTGTGGAAATCGCCGCCATTGTCCGTGACCGACTCCCGGGCCACGGTCAGCGGCGGACAGGGATCGATACTGCCACCGGGGCCGATGACGAACGACATGCCCTTCGACGCAGGGCACACGGCGAAGCCTTGGGCGTCCCAGTAGGTGTCGATCAGGATGATCGGCATCTTCCGTCGCAGTTTCAAAAGACGCCGGCGCAGCTCGAGCAATTTCTCGGGGCTCACGACGAGTTCCCGCGCCGGGTCGGGCCCCACGGGCCGGAAAACGTAGAACCAAAGGTACATCGCGCCCAGATCGATGAATTTTCGAACGTAATCTTCCGTGACCACGGTTTCAAAATTCTTCCCCGTGACAACCGTCGCCACGCCGTAGAGTAACTTCTGTTGCTGGAGCTCCCGGCAACCTTCAAGCGACTTGGCGTACGTTCCCACGCCGCGCCGGGCGTCGCTTTCCGCTTCCAAACCGTCGATACTCACCAGCGGTGACACGTTGCCGAGTTTTTTGAGCCGCTTCACGTTTTCCAACGTGAGGAATTGGCCGTTCGTGATGATCTGGTAATACGCCTCGGGATGCCTCTCGATGATTTCCCACATCGTCGGGGCCAGGAACGGTTCACCGCCCAAGAGTGTGTAGAAGTAAACGGACTCTTTCTGTCCGGCCCGAATGGCGTTTTCCATGGACTCGATGGGTAACGTCGTCGCGAGGTCCGGTGGTGTTACCCAGCAGCCTCGGCAGCGAAGATTACAGGCGTTGGTCAGTGAGAAGAACAAAAACGGCGGGAACTGGATGTCCTTCTTGAGCCGCTTTTTGTAGGCACGGAGAGCCAAAAGACCCTTGCCGCACCACAGCCACGCCGCCTTGAAAAGCAGCCGCCAGGATACCTCAGTCACACTTCGATAGAGAAATCTGATAAGCATGAGGTGCATTATCCGCCATGAAAGCCAGGGAGTCAACGGGACAATTGTGAGGATCGGGCCTTAGAATGGCATGCATTCGCTTGCTTTATTGGGTAGTCAATTTTTCTATTTTTTCAGCCAAAGGAGTAGTAATCTTTCGTTTTTTCGGTTAGAATAGGATGGTCAATTTGGCTTGTCCGTGTATTCAACACTGAAGGAAACGCGTCATGTCGGACAAAAGAAAGTCTTTGTACCGTGAGATTTACGACTACGTTTATACGCTCGTAGCCAATGGAGACCATCCGCAGGACGGACGTTTGCCCACGGAGAACCAGCTTTGCCGTCGGTTCAACGCCTCACGGTCGACCGTGGCCAAGGCGATGAAAGAATTGGAATGCGTCGGTGTGATTCGGCGGCAGGCAGGGGCGGGCTCCTTTGCCATCCAGGCGGGCCAGTCGAAATGCACATTTGCGGCCTTGCTCATCGCCGGGTTGGGCGATATCGAATTTTTTTCGCCGATTTGTGCCCAGATTGCCCAAAGTTGCCAAAAGTACAATATCAGCCTCATCTGGGGCAGTGCCGGGCCGGCCACGGAGATTTCGCAACGATCCGATGTGGATCTGATTTACAAACGATTAATCGAACAGCGGGTTACGGGCGTGTTCTTCGCGCCGAACCAACTCTCGGCCGTGCATGAGAACAGGCCCGAGGCCTATCTCCAGTTCAACATGGATCAGTATCTCGCTGAAAAACTCACCAAGGCGGGCATTGCCGTGGTGCTTATCGACCGTGATCTTTCACCCTATCCGACACGTAGCGAATTCGATTTCGTGGGCATCGACAACCTGCATGCCGCTTATGAACAGACCCGACATCTTTACGAGCAGGGCTGTCGGAAGATCATCTATATTTCCCGGCCGGGCATGTTGACGACCAAGGCGGCCCGAACCACGGGATACCGTTTCGCCCTGGAACAGCATGGTTTGCCTTACCGATCAGAGTGGGTTTATGTCGGTAATGCGAGCGATCCTGTTTTTGTGCGACAAACATTGAGCACGAAGCCCGACGGCGTGGTTTGTTTCAACGACCCGGTCGCTTCGGATTATTTACTCGCGTTACGAAAACTCGGCGTGAAAGTTCCCCGGGATCTTTTACTCATCGGACTGGACGATCTCGAATACACCCGACTTTTGCCCGTCTCGCTCACGACGATGCGGCAACCTCGCAAGGAGCTCGGCGAACTGGCCGTGGAAGTTCTCGTCCGCCGACTCAATAACCGCTCATTGGCCCCGTCGGAGAATCTCCTGACCACGTCGCTGATCGTCCGGGAATCCACGACGCCCCATGGAATATGATTCCGCTCGCCCTCTCGGAGAGCGTGACGATTACGTCGTCGAAACCAAGGGGCCTTTTTATTTTGCGCAGAGATTGATCGCGTTCACGTGGTTCTGATCGGGGGTGATCGTCGACAATGGCGAGTCCAGCCATTCCGTCTGTAGTTAATTGTTTCATCAAACGCACTTCCATCGGCCTGTATTGGTGTTAAAATGGATGTTAGGGCATTTGCCGCTAATGCTTGCGGAAGAAACATATAGATAGGGAGACTTGAAGGGCGATATGCTTTACTCACTTGCCGCCGACTGGTTTGCGCCGACCTTGACGGTTCTTGCCGTTTTGTTGATGGTCTTGCTGATGGTTTACACTTTGAAGCATCACGGATTGCCGATTCGTCTGCTCGTTTCTTGGTGCGTTTTCATCTTGTCGATCATCACCGGACTTTTGTGTATCCATTGGGCGACGGAATCGACGAAAAACGGATTGGAGCATCGACTTTCCAACCAAGCCAAGATCATGGCGACTTCGCTTGAGGACATGGGACACGCCAAGCTGACACTCGAAACCGCAGACGATGATCCTCTCTATCTTGAAATCATGAACAGCATGAAACGATGGATGCGGCGTGTTCCGTCCATCGCTTCCGTATATACGGTCAGGCTTGATCAGGGCGGCGAATATGTTTTCATCGCCGACCCCCAGTCCGATCTCAACCGAAATGGAATCATCGACGAAGGGGAAGAAGACCTTCCGATCGGAACACCCTATGGAGATGAGTTTGTCAAGGTTCCAGAATTTATCGACGCATTTGGAGGGCGATCCGGATTTAATAGTGTGCCGCTCCCCGACGATTGCGGCTCCTGGGTAACGGCGGCGGAACCGATGTACGACAGTGACGGCAATGTTGAGGCGATCATCGGCGTCGATTTTTGGGGCGACCAATGGATCGCGAATGTCAACGCTTCGAAATTCTGGCCGAGTTTGTTCTACTCGTCGTTTCTCGCCCTGTTTTTCGCCGTCCAGTTCTTTTTGTTGAGGCACCAGAAGATCGAGGCGAAACTGAAAGAGAACGCGGTGGATTTACAGCAGACCGTCGAGCAGCTTGTCATTGCCAACCAAAAAGCGGATGCCGGCGCCAAGGCCAAGGATGAATTCCTGGCGAACATGAGCCATGAAATTCGAACGCCCATGAACGCGATTCTCGGCATGCTCCATCTTGTCCGACATACGGAATTGACCGAAAAGCAATCCTCCTACCTTGATAATGCGGAACAGTCGGCCAAACTACTCTTGCGTGTGATCAATGATATTCTCGATTTCTCCAAAATCGAGGCCCGGCGTATGGACCTCGAAATCGATCCCT
>JBEBTM010000384.1:0-4770 GCA_040393745.1 Thermogutta terrifontis
TCTTGGCCAAATCCAGGCCGATCGTGCTAATCTCCATGGTGGGTGGCTCCTTTGTGTGAATTTTGGTACAATCCTCGTTTCAAATACGGGGGCTTTTCTTCATTATAAAGGGAATCGTCCGCCCGATCAATTGATTTTCGTGCTTGCGGCGGCTGAAACGTAAGCATTATCCTCCTGCTCCCTATATGTCGTCCGAATCCGTTGCTCCATCCGCGATTCCCTACCAACCGTTACCGCTGTTTCTCGCCGCGGCGGTGCCTGGAATTCTACTGGATCGCTGGGTCGGTTTTCCGGGTACGTTTTGGGGATTCCTTTGCCTTATCGTTTTGCTCGCCTGGCTTGTCGTCTTTTTTCGAAAGCGACAAATCATCGCGTCGCTCTTGCTCCTGGCCCTTTGCTTTTCCGTGTTCGGGCTTCGGCATCACGTTTACTGGAACCGATTCGCGGAAAATGACATTGGTCGATTTGCCAAACAGGAAGGCGGGCCCGCGGCGATTCGAGGCACACTGATTGAAATGCCCCGGTTCTACCCGCTACCGCCGCCGGATCCGAGCCGGGTCTTCGAAACCACCGAGCGAACCGTCTTCACACTCCATGCAACGGCCCTGCGTGACCGCGCGGACTGGATTCCGGTGACCGGCCGGGTTGCCGTGACCGTTGAAGGCGACCGTCGGGAGCTGCGTATCGGGGACGAAATCCAGCTTTTCGGCGTCCTGTCCAAGCTGCTCGGGCCACAGAACCCCGACGATTTCGACTACGCTGCGATGCTCCGAAACCGCCGGATTCTCTGCCTGCTCCGATCTTCCGGCGGTCCGTCGCTTTCGCTCGTCAAGCCGGGTTCGCCGGGCCTGCTCCGTGCCTTGGAAACACTTCGCCGGACCGGCCGGGAAAATCTGGAACGAAAACTCTTGCCGGAGAACGCCTCCAAAGCGACGGCGATGATCCTGGGAATCCGAGAGGCCGTAGATGAGGAAACCACGCGAAGACTCGTCGAAACCGGCACGTTGCATATCCTCGCGATTTCCGGCCTTCACATCGGACTCGTCGCGGCCACGGTCGGGGTGCTACTCCGTTTTTTCGGTCTTGCCCGAAGGCGTATTGCCGTGCTGCTCATCGGGACCGTGCTCGTGTATCTCTTTTTGACCGACGTGCGTCCTCCCGCGATCCGGGCTACGGTCCTGGTTTGCGTCGTCGCCACGGCGATGTTTGCGGGGCGACGGTCGCTGGGCATGAACGCGCTTTGCGGGACGGCCTTGGTCGTTCTCGTGTTGAACCCGGACGATTTGTTCCAGTTCGGAGCCCAGCTTTCGTTCTTTGCCACGGGTGCGTTTTTCTGGGTACCCGGCGCCGAACGAATTTGGTTCACGCTCCGAACCCGGTTTTTCAAGGGCAAACACGACGATACCGAGGAAGAATCCAAGCTCAAAGCCGTGGAGCAATACGAACCGGGTCGGTGGACGATCTTCCTCACCGTTCGCCGGGCTCTTCTGGGGGCGGCCCAGCTTTTCCTGATCAGCCTGGTTCTCTGGACCGTGACCATGCCACTCATTTTGAGCCGCATCCATGTTCTCACACCGGTCGCCTTGGCCGTGAATCCGCTGCTTTGGCTCCCGATGACCGCGGCGCTTTTGGGCGGTTTCGCAACGATGTTCTTCGGAAGCGTACCCCTGCTCGGGAATCTTTTGGCGATGTTCACGGATTGGTCGTTCGGTCTGCTTTTCGGCATGATCGAACTCTTTCACCGGACCGGTGGTTATTTTTGGATGCCGGGCCCTCCGTTTTGGTGGCTTGCCGGTTTTTACGGGGGCTTTGCGGTTTTCACCTTCCTGCCGATTCGGCGCCCTCCCAAGCGGTTCATTGCAGTTGCGTTGATTTCCTGGACGCTCATCGGTTTCTGTAGCGGATATGTCCGCGATTGGAATCGTCTGCGAAACGATCGGCTCACGCTTTCGGTGTATTCCATCGGGCACGGAAATTGCGTGTTGATCACCACGCCCCGGAACCGAACCATTATCTGCGACGTCGGCTGTTTGTCCTCACCGCATCGAGCCTGCGACGTCATGAGCCGGGCCCTTTGGCGGCTCGGTAAGCGGCACATCGATGTCGTGCTCCTGACGCATCCCGATAAGGACCATTACAATGGGCTCGTCGAACTTTCCGAACGGTTTTCCATCGGCGTGGTGCTTGTTTCGCCGTATATGTTCGAGTCTCTGGAAAAGACGCAAAACAAACTCACGATGGAAAACCGGACCTGGTCCGATCTCAAGGCGGATGAACTTCCCGAGGAAAAAAGCCTGCTCCGGCTCCGTGACATGCTGGTCGAAAAACGAATTCCCGTAACAGTTCTTGCCGATGGTGACGATTTGGAGCGTTACGGTTTGGCCGATTCGATCATACTGCATCCACCCGGCGAAAACTTCGGGGAGAGCGATGCGTCCAACGCGGTGAGTCTGGTCCTGCGTTTCGAACACCGAGGCACGGGCGTCCTGCTTCCCGGCGATTTGGACGGCCGGCTCGTTTCGCCATTTTTGGAGCGAAAACCCATGCCTACGCCGATTGTCATGATTCCGCATCACGGTGGCCGTTCGAACCAGACTGCGCGGCTTTTGGATTGGGCGAAACCGGAACTGATTCTGATCAGCTCGGGCCGGTTCACGCATCGGGACGAACGCATTTCGGAGCTGGAAAAGCAGGGTTTCACGGTCCGAAGTACCTACCTTGAGGGGATGATCGAAATCCGGATCGATCGTCACGGCGTGACACCGTCGCTGGACGTCGAGCCTTAGCCAAAAACCGGCGACGTCAAAAAGAATTATAGGTCGACGGCGTAATGGCCGGACCTGGCGCGTATGCAGGCGGCTGAATGGGTGAAAAGGCCGGGTCCGAGATATAAGGTGAAGCCCCGTAAGGCGATGTACTCGGCGGGGCCACGGGGGCCGATCCGACTGTACCGCCTTGCAGGACCGGCGGCGGAACGGATCGCTGATCCTGCACCTGGATCGTCCCTTCCGAATGAGCCAAACGCCGAAAATCCTCGGCCCTGACGACCAGCCGGTCCGAATCCGTTGTGCGAACCTGTTCCATGTCAAATTCCAGGTAAGGCCGATCCGTGAGTTTACCCGGCAGTAGGACTTCGGTCACGAAATCGATGCCCGGCCATTGATACCAGGGAGCCTGGATACGCATGAGCTTCGTCTTAGTTTCGTACCCTTCCTTCACGAGCCGGAATTCCCGCTTGCCGTAGAAATCGAAATTATACGAAAAGGGCGTCCGGCCGATCATTTTGCCGTCCATATAGACCGTCGCCCCCGGAGGATTCGAGGCGACGGACATCCGCCGCCGCACGCAACCGCTGAGAAAAAGCGAAACAATCGTCAACACGACGAGGCAGGTTAAAAATCGAGAACGCATAACGGCGTGAAACTCCTGTGCAAACGAAAACCGGGTCTCAGCGCGGAGGATACGAAAAAAGAAAAACCGTGTCCAGAGCAATTTCACCGCGAAAAAACCTGTTTTTTTCCGGGGGGATTTGTTACAATGGACCGTCCGCCGAGTCGAACCTGCCAGTTCTCCTCCGATGCGAAAGCGATTTTCATGAGCAATCCTACAGCGAATCCGACGTTTCCCCAGGTCATTTTTGTCAACAAAGCCGCATGTCGGGACTGCTACCGCTGTGTTCGTGTTTGCCCGGTCAAGGCGATCAAAATGCATGACGGCCAAGCGTCCGTGGTGCCCGAACGCTGCATTTCCTGCGGGACCTGCGTTCGGGAATGCCCTCAGCAGGCGAAAACCTTCCGCGTGGAACTGGACCGGGCCAAGGAAATTCTCGCCTCGGGCGACCGGGTTGCGTGCAGTCTGGCACCGTCTTTTGCGGGCTTTTACCCCGAACAACTTCGACAGCGGATTCCCTCGATGCTTCGCCTTTTGGGGTTTTCGCATGTTTCCGAAACGGCCATCGGGGCCTTTTTCGTCGCGAAAGCCTCGGCGAAATACATTGAAAAGCGGGGCAATCGGGAGCCGGGAATCATCTCCGCCTGTCCGTCCTGCGTGGATTACATTGTCCGGTTTCAGCCGAAATGGGCTCGGTATCTCATTCCTGTCGTTTCGCCGATGATCGCCCACGCGAAATACATCCGCCGCAAATTCGGAGCGGACACGAAAGTCATTTTCATCGGCCCGTGCGTGGCAAAAAAAGTCGAAGGTCAACATGCCGAAGGCGATGGCCACATCGACGCGGTGCTGACCTTCGACGAATTGAACAACTGGCTCCGGGACGAAAAGATTGAAATTGCAAGCTGCGAAGAAAGCGATTTCGATGAACGCCCGCGCGGGGCGGCCCGGTATTTCCCACTGGAAGGCGGCTGCGTGAAAACGGCCGGTTGGTCAGCCAATCTTCTCGACGGAAATATCGTCGCCGTGAGCGGGTTCGAGAATTTCCGTCATGCTCTCGAAGAAAGTCGGCCGGGCCAGATCATCGAGCCGCTTTTCTGTCCCTTGGGTTGCGCCGACGGCCCCGCCAACGGGCACAAGGAAGAGATCTTCGAGGCCCGCTACAATGTTTTGGACTATGCCCGGGAAGGCATGAAAAGTTATGGTGCCGCCTTGCCGTCGGCGGAGGAATTGGCCAGGGAAAACGAACTCACGCCTGAAGACGAAGAGTTTCTCGCAACCCTCGTGACTTATTACAATCCGCCGAGCATGTCGCCTCGCAAGGAAATTACCGAAGCGCAAATTCGTGAAGTTTTTGAGCGGACGGGTAAAGCTTCGCCC
>JBEBTM010000385.1:0-4759 GCA_040393745.1 Thermogutta terrifontis
ACCATGCCCGTAAACTCTCGCCTTGCAGTTGAGAAGCGACGGCCCGGCAATCTTCAAGCCGCGTCGTTCTCCGTAAATCATCACGTCACCGCGTAACGTACTTTGGCCGCCGATGGAAACGGTGCCGAACAACCTGACATCATCTGAAATGCGAACGGCTCCGCCAATGACGATGTGACCGTCGGCGACGACCCGGTCGCGCAAAAGTCCGTATCCGCGCAATAACGTAATCCCACGAAGCGTCGCCGAGTCTTTCAGCCGCCCGCGCTCTTCCAACCTCGCGCTGTCGGTAATGATGGCCAGGCCGCTCATGTTTGGATAACGACGCTCTCCGTTCAATAACGTACACATAACCGCTGCGATTCCACTGACGGTCGCCGCGCCGGTCAGGAACGATTGGGCGCCGACCGTGCCATGATCGAACACATGAACGGATTGATTCAAAAACGCCTGGTCGCCGACGGTCCCGTTGCCGTGAATACAGACGTAGTCTTTGATCACGGCCCGATCCTTGAGCAGTCCGTTCTGACTGACACGCGAACGACCGTAGGCCATCGCGCGGTCCGCGATCCAACAGTCGCCTTTCTGTGACAGATTGTCGGCGCTTTGAACATAACCGCCGAGCGTTCCCGTCTTGACGTTGCCGAAATCGATTTCCGCGCGGATGCGGGTCAAGGTTATGTTCTCGTCGAGTGTCCTTTTGATTTTCGTCAAGGTGTATTTTCGTTTCATTGTTCGCTTTTCAGGATATTGATGGCGGATTGTGCAAGAGCGGCGAGATAACCGTCGCCGAGCATTTCACGAATTTCAACGGCGGCCAAATCGGTACAGTTTCGGCAAAGTGCCACTTCGACGTACTCGCCTTTCTTCCTTCGAGCGGCCCGATGTGCGATGTGTTTCTTCGGCTCGTCGGGCAACAGGTCTTCCTCGGAGTAATTTTCCTCGTCGTCTTCCGGTTTCGCGGCCTGCTGCAGAATCTCGATAAAGTCCGGGCAAGCCGGTTCAAGCGGCTCGTGATTCTCGTCGTCCATCATGCAGCGAGGCAGGCTATAATGACCGCATCGTTCACAACGGGCTTTTTTGCCGATATTCGAGACGTTATAAACTCGACCGTCGGCACCGATACGTTGATTTGACTTCGATAAAATCGAAGTCGATTCCAATTCGGAACGAATCACGCGAACGAGATACTCGCTTGCTCCAACATGTTCGGCAATTTTACTATTGCTGATTTTTTCGCCTTTAGGATGCAAAAATGCCATCGTAGCGGCGTTGCGTTTGTCCTCATTGGTGCGTTTCAAACCGTGAGTCTTGTTCGCACCGATGGCGTACCATTGGGCGTCCTCGACCGTGCCGGAATACTGCTCGACGAGGATTGGATCGTTCGGACGAACGCGAAGATGAGCGATCAAACGATGAAATCCATCGGCGAGAATATAAATGCCGATCAAGATATCGAAGTACACGGTCAACGGAGGAAAATCGGCGCCGGCTTCCATCGCCTCGACATATTCCTCAATCGTCGCTTCGCAGTTACCCTTCCGAACTTGTGTTCCGAGGTCAATTCGGATGATCTTCGGGTCGATGCTCTGCCGGATCGGTCGTTGTCTCATCAGATTCGGTCCTGGGTCGAAGGTGTCGGTGGAGCGTGGTAATGATTGCCGGGAGGTCGTCGAGCTTCAGGACGATAACCCAGGGCTTGCCGTTCTGCCGGTGGCAAACGACGGGCAGCTTTTCCGGCCCGGCATCGTTTTGGGCCTGTTCCAAAGACTCGTAGAGCCGGAACCGTTCGGTGCGTTTGCACTCGAAATGGACATTTTGAATATCCGTAACAACGTCGGGCGAATCCGGGGAGCCCTGAAACTGCTGCCCGCGCCGGGCGGTGATACCCAGGACGCGGGTCAGTTCGGCGGCCAGTTCCCGCTCGCCGCGTTTGCCTTTAGATCGTGAAAATCTTCCCATGCGGATCAATGCTCCAAGGTTCGGGGTTGGGCTTGCGCCGCGACTGATGAATCAGAGCGGCCAGAAGATCGTCCAGCGGGTTCGGTGCCGGATCGGGAACGCACGAGTCGTTTTCGTCGCGGTTATCGTCGTCGATCATTACCAGCGTGGCAATCAAAATCATTTTCATGTTGGGTTCCTTGTTCGGTTTGAAATGTTCGGTGTTCAGTTTTGCGAAGGACGCCCCCAGGGATTCGAACCAGGGTCCGTGCCGGACGGGCGGCTTGCTCCCGGCTTCGCGGTCGCGTTCGGATTAAACGTGCCGCCGGAAAAAGTCGGCCTCGGCGCGTAGGCGACGACTTCGGCGGACACGCGCCCGGTGTCGTCGGTGCGATTTCGCACGGTAATTTGAAACGGAATCTGGTGCAGTTCGACGGTGTCGCGAAAGGCCAGGACGCCGATGGCGTGACAGATGGCCGAGAGCGCGGCGTTGGCTCGCTTCATCGCCTTTTCGCTGGAATGTTCGAGGCAGAGGCGATCCCAATGCAGGGCGCCCTTGTGCTCGCCGTCGAGGACGGTATATTCGAGTTCAAGGTAGTTGCCGTTGCCCGCCTTCGTCTCCTTGTACTGCGACTGCGTGATTTCCACGAGGTACTTCCCCTCGGGCAGCACGGTGTACTCGGCGAGCGGGGCGACCTGGTTGGCGTCGAAATTCAATTGGACCATGTTCTTTTCTCCTGCTGAAACGGATGTAGAAGTAAAAGGAGAACCGGAAGTCCGAAACCTGACCGGCTCCGGCGTTCTCCGTGAAATCAGGTTGAAGTTTCTCTTGAACGAACATGGTTTTTGTTGAGGTTATGGCTGAGGTTGCGTCGTTCAGACGAAAAAACGTGAAAGTAATGTTGAAACGGAAACCGTCAACTCTCAATGAAGTACGGCATGAGCGGTTCCCACTGGAGCGGCATGATTTCCGGGAGGTTGTAGCGGTTCTTGGCGACGCAGGTCGCCGAGGGAACACAGCGCAGGATGCGTTTGCCGCCGCTCTTTTCGCCTTTCGCGGCACCGAATTCGCGGGTCGCAAGCAGCGTGGCGTCACACCATTCGCAAAGGAGGGCGTTCGCTTTTTTGTGCAATTTCGGCGAAAAACGGTCGAAAGGCGTCGTTTCCGGGTCGTCGTGCTTCTCGATTTTCGCGTGGGCGATCAGCATGATGATCATGCCCTTTTCGCTACGGAGTGCGTCGAGGTCTTCGAGCAACTGGTGCCAGTAGGTCAGGGCGTGTTCGTAACCCCGCTGATAACCGCCGTCGGCTTTTTCGATGTTCGTCGCCCCGAACTGTTTGCAAACTCGTGCGAAAATGAGTTTCTCGCCCCAATCGGCACTGTCGAGAACGACCGTCTTGTAGTGATGATTCTCGGTTTTCAGCGTCTGGACGTACTTCATCATGTCCTCGGTAGGAATGAAAATCGGGTCCGGGGCCGAGGCGCCGAGCGTCGACTTGCCGACGCCTTCGATGCCGTAAACCAGGATGCGGGGCGGCATTTCCCGCTTGCCTTTGTGAATGGATTGAAGGAGAGACATAATTATTGTTCCTAAAAGTAAGTGAAAATGCCGGGTATCGAAAGATCGACTTCTTCTTCTGGCCAGTCGTTGTTGTAAAAATCGCCTTCCGGCTCGGCGAGATATTCCGGGTTGTACTCGTTGCAACAGGGACAAGTCCGTCGGTGGCCGGGATAAGTGACCCGGCAGGAGCCGCAGACAATATTGTTCTCAAAATATCGATCGTGCATGGTGCCGCCTCAGTGGATGTGGAGGATACGCATGTTCTCGTAACCGGTCGGCCAGAAGTCGGTTGTCCGCGATTCCTTGAGCCTCGCAATGCTCGCCTCATTGACGGCCCGCGCCTCGGCCAGTTCGTCCTCGGTAATCTTCCACACGCCGCAACGGTGGGGTTCGCGTTTTTCCACGGCGATAATGTAAACTTCCGGTGCAAGATCGGGCGTGACGGAGTGCAACACGGAATGATAGAACGCGAGTTGATACCCGTAACCGTACTTCTTGCTGTCGTTTGCGAAGGCATCGAGATCGTCGCAGGTTTTCAGGTCGACGATGCCATGTTCCGGGTGCGCCCAATCGACGCGAATCTGGCAGGGTACGCCGCAGTAATTGTTGCGCACGACTCCTTCGGCTCGGCCCTGGGCGAGCAGTTCGGCGGCGAGCTTGTTCATACGGACACCGGCGTGCATCGCTTCGATCAGGTCGACCTTATCGAAAGGAAGCACCGGCTTCTGCTGCTCGGCTTGCCACTCGAGAAACTTTTTCGTCGTGTTTCCATAGGGCTTGCCGGTCGACGGATTGATCGGACCACCGACGGCGTATTCACGTTCGTAAACGTCAAGACCCTCGAGAATCCGGGTGTGAGCCGCGCGGCCGACAAGATAAGCGGGCGAATCCTTGTCCTCGATCAAACCGGAAATTCGTTTTTTGTACAGGTACGGGCATTTCGCAAACTCGATCAACTGGTGGCTCGAAAGATAATCTTTCGCCTTCGCGTGGTAGACGTCGGCGGGCTCGTCGATGAAAACATTCAGGTCGATCATTTTTTATCTCCGGATTATGTTTCGGTATTGAATTATTGTTCCGCTCGCTTACACCAACGACCATCGGGAGTGGGTTGTTCCGACGAGCGGAAGCTCGAATCGGGATGCAACGCCCGAGCGTTGCCTCTATAGGCATAAGACATTCAGGACCGGACTAACGCGCATTTATTCTGAAAATTTTTTTCGAGATACTTTTTCAAGTCCTTTTCCATCTCGCCA
>JBEBTM010000386.1:0-4751 GCA_040393745.1 Thermogutta terrifontis
AGCGGGTCGACATGCTCCATCCCCTCCCAAAAGAAACGCACGGGCGTTTCATCCTGGTTGTCGCTTCCGCGACGTTGGGATAACCCGCTGCGCGTTGCTTCGCTGGACTTGACGAGCGGAAAGGCGTTTTTCGGATACGAAAAAAGCCCGATACGAAGGGCCTCGCGGAGCCACATTTTGAAAACGGGATACATGACGACCAATTCGCAACTCGTTTGCTCGACCTTGATCGATTTGAAAAACGACTGATGATCGAGCCGCCCCGAGGCATAGTTGTGCTTCGAGGAATCGCCGAGTAAAATGTTGACCGGGACTTGCATGCAACGTCCGATTTCGCCCAAAATTTCCCGCTTGAACTCGGAATACGACGTCGTTGGTTGCTCAGCACGAATTTGGCCGAGCTTCCAGCCGTCCGGCATGACCGTCGCCATGCGCTTTTCCAGCGAGATAATATCAAGCGGTTCCAGCGGTTGGGCTTCGCCGCTTGCAGGCGAATCGGTGTAAAGCACCGCCGCGAAGTCCGCCGCCGTTTCAGCCGCCGCAAGCACGGCAAGCGTGTACCGACGTAATTGTGCGAATAATGGAAGCGCGGGCATAATTTCCGGCAAGCCCCGCGATTGGCCGGGCCGGTCGGGCCGATACCAGTGGATCATGTACTCCGAGGGAATCGTCTCAAACGAACCGTACCAGATCGACGAATCGCCGGGATGTTCCGAGGAAACGTGATACTGGATCGGATTGCCGAATTTGTCGAATTCGATGCCGTCGACTTCATTGAGAATCGTCGGATACGGTGTCGTGATGCGGTCGGCTTCGATAGGGCGAATGTCAATTTCGACCGGATGCTTTACCTTGGGATTTTTGAGAATCGCGGCGAAGGCTTCTCCGTCGGCAATCTTCGACATGCGCAAAGTTTTCAATTTTTCCGCAAGCCGGATCGCTTCGGCCCAAGCGACGAATTCCTCCTCGACGATGCTGTTGAAATCCTCGTCGTCGGAAAGCATCTGGAGCCGAGGGCCGGTCCCGATACAAACGTCGGCCAGCGTCAAAACCATGCCACGAGCGTAGGCGTTGTTGGCGACTTCCAATCTTGCACGATTACGAAGCGTCCGACGAATTTCCGGCGTCATGGAGCCGTCGGCGCTCAAGCCGTCCGCCATCGACCAATGTCGGGCGTTCTCCGGCGTCGTTTGCGCGGCGTCATATTTCAGCCCCAAAATCTGCGGAGGATGCTTGTTTTGAAGCTCGATGGGCTTCGCGTCCTTCTGCCTCTTTTTCTTCTTTTTTGACATCAACTTGTTCCGTCAGGTGAAATTTTGAATAATCGGACAGGAAATCCTTTTCCTTGCGCCGCCTTTTTCGATTGCAGAAACTTTTCCGCAGCGATTTGATCCTTCAGCGAATGCTGCTCGACCGAGCCGGAATCGCCTTGAACCCGTTTCGGCCCCTTGGCGTTTTCGAGAATCGCGTCCTTGAGTTCCGAAGGTTTTTGATCGTTATCGCCGCCGGAATCGGGAAGCGTCGACGTTCCGTCGGCGTTGATCCGGGCGACCTCCGTGTCGCGATCAAAGAAATGCTGGTCCATATGCCATGTAAATAATCTTATGGTTACTGAAAGGCCGATTTTCGCACGATCCAAAATACGTTTGCGGCAATGCCGCTTTGCCAGCACTTATATGAGGAATTCGCACTGATACGGAATTGAACGGGACCGTATTTATCGTTTTCTAAATTCGTAAATGACCAGCCGCTGCTGGTTATTGCTGTCGCGGATGAGGAAAAAAAGCGCCGTGTTTTGTTATTGCCGAAATATTTGATTTAATCGCGTCGAAACACGTCGCGTCTTTCAAGTTGTAATTTCTGCAATAATAACCGTAGGCGGAGGCGGTATTGGCTTTCGTGACATTGCTGTAAAAACGGACTTCGGAGAAACGCCGCCAGTAAAACATGATCTCCGGAATCGATGGTTTCACTCGGCTTTACCGTAAAAGAAGCCGACGATACGCTTGCGGCGTTTGTTCCCGTTATCAGAGGCGTAATATCCGTTATGACATTTTGGTTTGTAATGACATAATCGATATTCGACCCGCCGGTTTCCAGGGCGGCGACTTTTCCAGCGTTGACGAAAAGACCATCGGTCGCGGAAGCGGCCATGCCTTTGTCGACGAGCGTTGCCACAAGATTGGAATTGATGCCTTGCAGTTTCGCTGTTTGTAAATGGGTTCGTTCCAATGCGGTCGTCATCCGATCACCTCGTCAAGTTCGTCCTGGGCTTCGGAAAGTCCGAGCAGTTCCGCTTCGAGCGTTTCGATTTGCGTTTGGATCGCTAGCATTTTTTCGTCGAACTCGACCTTGCGAACGACATGCTCCGGCTCCGTCGCGGCCCGCTTCAGTTTATGTTACGAATATTGATCCATGATGTTCCGGTCCTACGCCGTGACGATCACAAGGAGTTTCATGTTTTCGGGCAACACGACGTCGGGCTTGAGCGTGACGGTATTAACGTCGGTCGGCTCCCACGAAACGCCGATGGGATTTTTCGCGCCGCCGGTCGTATCGAAAATCTGGATCGACGCGATGTTCGTCGTGTTCAGGTTGTGAACGACGGCATAGGTCGTCGCCTCACCGTCACAGGTCACCTCGACCACGGCGGGAGAACGGACACCGACTTCGGCCAGCGACTCGTCGACGTATTTTTTGTTCGTGTAATGTTCGTCGGCAATCGGTTTCAGGGGCGTCCCACGATAACTCAGGTCCATTCCCTCGGTCGTAATCAGGTCGTTGAAAGCAACATTCGTCTCGGACATTTGAATTTCTCCAGTTTTTTAGAATCTGATAATGGCGATGTCCGACACGGGAATCGCGTACATAATTTCACAATAATCGAAGGTTTGATTTTCCCGGTTGACGCCGTGGCCGATCAGGTTTCCGGCCATATCGTAAGTTTCGATGAGCGGCCGAAGCGAACCGAGCTTATGCCGGACGGCCCAAACCTTCGACGGTTCAAGTTGTCGATGGACATAGACGCCCTCGCCGAGATGCTTTTCGAGCAGATCGGCGTTGTGATTGACTGCATCGATCAGGGTTTGTATCGTTGTCTCGGACATATCGTTTTCCTTGCGGCCCCCTATAGACATAAGACATTCAGGACCGAACTAACGCGTATTTATTTTTCAAAATGAACGTCGCTGCAGGTCGGAAAGTTTGATGCGAGGCCGCTTCGGCGACTCCTTCGCCCGGTGCTGCATCAGTTCGACGCCTTCGATGGAAGCGGCAACGGCGGCGCCGACCAGACAGTCGAACCAGTGATTGTCGGGCCGGCTCGCGCGGATTTTCCATTCGTCGACCGTGCGCCCGGCGGCGAGCGTTTTGATCCGGTATTCGCTCGATAAGTGCTCGGAAAGCAACGCATGGGCCTGAGGATCATGACCGAACAAGGACAAACAGCCGGGGTCGCCCATCAGTACGCCAAGCCGTGAATGCACGAAGGATTTCCAATAATTCGTGTCGATCAAAACGTGCCGAACTTGTCGTTTGCCGGAAACGTTCGGGATTCGCCAGTGCAGACCGATCCGGTCGCCGCGCTGTTGCCGGTATTCCGAAAACGGAATGCTCGACGCTCCGACATATTTGCCGTGCGACGGAAATAATTGTGCGGAATAGATCGATTGACGGCAGAACTGGTAAATCACGTCGGTTGTTTGGCCCCAGTTCGAATCGATAAGCGTCCTTGTAATCCGCATCGGCATCCCGTCCTCCCGATAATACGGATGGTTGAATCGGTCCTCGCACAGAGCCTCCAGCCCGGCATAAATCGTGCCTTCCAATCCGCCGCGAGGATAAAGATGCTGCAAGGTTCGGTGAGCATCGCGGAGCGTAAAGTACGGCCGCTTCTGATCGGGCCAGGTGCCGTAATCGATGTCGTAACCGCTGAAATGCCGGTCCCACCGGGCGGTTTTCTTTACAGGATAACCAATGCCGGTAAAATATCTCGTCCCGCATCGATTTCAGCCAATCAGCGAGAGTTTTTCAATTGTCGACGGATTCCGTCGCTCCTCGACGCCGGGAAACGAATCGAGTATAATGCTTCTTCCGGCCCTGTATGAACGGACGGTGAGAAACGAGAGTAACAGGCGACCTCGGCGGTGAAGGTGTTTTATGGACAAAATCCTAGACAGAATTCTGAAACGGATCGGCGACCGGGAAATCGTCGATAAACTCCTTTCGCTGCCCAAGGCGGACTTGAATTCGCTATTGTTGTATTTATTTGAAAGGCAGACCGACTCGTTTACGCCCGCCGATGTTCTCAAGGCTTATCAAACCAACCGATTTTCATTTCCGAGTGACCTTGATCCGGTTCGTTTTCATGCGTTGGAAGCGGAGCTGTTGGCGGAAGCCCGGAATAATGACATGCAAACGGTGTTGCTTTCACCGTCAGCCCCGTTGGGCAGTTGCAGCGTTTTCGGATGCGTCGATCAGTACAACGTGGTCAGCGGATTGCGCGGTACGGAAACGCTTTCCGACCCCACGAACATGTTGGCGATCATGATTGCAGAAAAACTGAAAAGCGGAACCGAGCACAATATTCCCCCCTTGCATTACGCAACGACCGCCAGAGTGGTTCGCTCGCAGGTGTTTTCGGAAAAAGGTTTTTTCGCCCATTTCGGCTTGTTTTGCATGGTTTCTTCCGGCAAGGACAACGGCTCCTACGGCTGCGAAAAACAACTCCTGGAAAAGCATCTCGGGTATTA
>JBEBTM010000387.1:0-4750 GCA_040393745.1 Thermogutta terrifontis
TGTATGCCCCTATTTTGAGCTTCTTTAGATATCGCATGTTGCAAGTCTTGGCCATAATCGTTATTGCTTATGTAAAACACAGGCCTTCGACATTGAAATTTGTCAAACAACAAACGGGCCATGCAAGCCGCTTCCTCCTGCGTCCCGTTATTTACTCTAAAGATATATGGGCTTGTTTTTACATATTCATCAGTTGTAACCAAAGTAGAAAGCATTAATACTTTCCCGTTTTCTGCATGCACGTCTTCATATATGCGTAGAGTTAATTGTGAAAAGCACGTAACCAATTATGAAACATGATTCATTTCTATCAGTTTTCGATACGCATCTTTGGCTCTACGAGGGTCTAAGCTAGCATCTTCAATCATTAACTGCAACTTTTTTCCATGAATGCCACCTTTTCCATTAATATGTTCAACTGCGAGTACAATACCATTTTTAGCTGATTCTCCTGCATCTGAAGCTCCTCCTGTTAACGGCAAAATTACTCCGATCTTGATGACATTCTGATCTTTCGCGGTATTTTCTTGATTGAAAACAATCGCCGCGACGATGCCGACGACCGCCAAGATCGCAATGACTCCAATGAGGATTTTGTTCTTGCCCATTTTTCTACTCCTTCATGTACGAAGTTTGATTTTAGTAAATACTATCCGAAAATGCAATCCGCGCGGATTGCCTATTTTGAATTTTTCTCTAGCACACGGAATACCGGCTAAAGGGGGAGCGTCTCGCCGCTGAAGATTTGGAACATTTTTTCGTTGTCCTCCAACACCTCCGGCGGTAGGTCTTCCTGGAAAATTTCACCGTTTCGTAGGACCACGAAGCGGGACGCGAAGCCCGGCAGGAAATGAATGTTCTGCTCCACCACCAACACTGCCGTCTTCGTGCTGCTGATCCGCTCCTTGATCCAAGCGTAAATCTCGGCCGCGATGCCCGGCGAGACACCCGCCGAGGGTTCATCCAGAAGTAGCAACTTCGGGTTGCGACGCAGGCATAATTCGACTGCCAAACGCTGGCGTTCGCCACCGGAAAGGACGCCACCTCGCTTTCCTGGAGCGATTTCGAGGAAAGAAGCATCATCCGGGCCCACAGGTCCCGGCTCGTTATGGAGAGGCTCTTTTGGGGAGGCGAGACGTTGGTGTTCTGAGGCGGTCAGGCTGCCGAAAACCGGGCCGTTTTGCATCACATAGCCGATTCCCATGCGGGAACGGCGGTAGGCCGGATAGGACGTGATGTTTTCGTCACCCAACGAAACCGTTCCCGACATCGGAGCGAGCAACCCCGCAACCACTTTCAGCACGGTCGACTTCCCGGCCCCGTTGGAGCCGAGCAATGCAACCACTTCGCCGGACTTGACTTCCAGCGAAATGTTCCGCAATATCTGCTTCGGGCCGTATCCGGCGTTAATTTCGGCTAGTTTCAACACGACTTTCTCCTCCAAGGGTAAGTTTCGCTTCGGTCGTGTGGCGTCCGATGTAGGCTGCCTGGACCTCCGGGTCGGAAAGGACGTCGCTTGGGCTTCCAAAGGACGTGACTTTTCCGGCGACCATAAAATAAACCCAGTCGGCCATATTTCGCACAACTTCCATGTTATGTTCGACGAAAATCACGGTTTTACCCTCCGTTGCCAAGCGTTTGACCGTTTCGAGCAGCTTGTGTATCATCGCGGGATTCACTCCGGCGGTCGGCTCGTCCAGCAGCAGGAGCCGGGCATCGGCGGCCAGCAAACGAGCGATCGCCACGAGCTTTTGCTGGCCGTAGGAGAGGTTTTCGGCCGGAGTACCGGCTAAGTGGTGGAGGCCGACTTTTTCCAGAAGTTCCGTTGCCTTTTCTCGACGAACTTTTTCCGGGCCGGTTTCCGTCCACGGAACGAGCATGACCCGCCAGAGCGATTCGCCTTCCTGCTTTAGGAACGCCGTCATGACGTTTTCCAACACCGTCATTTTCTTGAAGAGCCGAACGTCCTGGAACAAACGGCCGATTCCCAGCGAGGTGATTCTCCACGGGTTCAGGCCGGAAATCGGATTGTCTTCAAACCGCACCGAACCGGTGTCGGGTCGCAAAAGTCCGCCGATCAGGTTGAACGCCGTGGTCTTGCCTGCTCCGTTCGGACCGATCAGCGCGGTGATCTTGCCCGGCGCGAAGCCGATCGACAGCCGGTCGACCGCTTGGACACCGCCGAAGTGCTTTGAGACGTTTTGCAGGCTTAGGAGGTCGGGCATGGTTTTGTTGTTTTCGGCGCCGACGTCTGCGCCGTTCTGCTAAACGGGTTCAGGAAAATTTGTATTCGCCGAGGAGGCCCTGGGGTCGCCATCGGATGAGCAGGATCATTGCCAAGCCGTAAATGATTTGACGCATGTTGGCGGCAATCGCGTCGGGCATGCCGACGAAACGGAGCAATTCCGGCAACACGACCAGCACGACGGCGCCGATGATTGGGCCTTGCAGGTTCCCCGCTCCGCCAATGATGATGATCGACAGGATGAACACCGACTCCATGATCGTGAAGCTCGTCGGATCAATGTACCGCATGTATCCCGAAAACATCATTCCGGCAACGGCGGCGAATCCAGCTGCGACGGCGAAAGTTCGAATCTTGAACCATGGAATATTCTTGCCGAGCGAACCGGCGGCGATTTCGTCGTCGCGGATCGAACGGAGCGTCCGACCGAAGGGGGAATCCATAATCAGGGAGATCAGGACGACGCAAACACCCATAATCGTCGTGCTGAACGCAAACCATAGGGGCAACCCTTGGATTTTGAAGCCAAACAGGTTCGGTGTCGGAATCCCGGAAATACCGTACGGGCCGCGAGTCACGTCGATCCAGTTGTAGAGGATGATGAACACGATGCTCTGAAAACCGAGCGAGCCGAGGACGAAATAATCACCCTTCAACTTGAGCGACGGATAGGAGATCAAGAGACTGAGCGCGGCCGTTCCCACGACGGACAAAAACAAGGCGGGAATAAACGACCAGCCCCAGTTGACCATCGCCAGTGTGCCGATGTAGGCTCCGATACCGTAAAACGCGGCATGGCAGAGCGACATCATTCCGCCGACGCCGACGATCAGGTTCAGCGACAGCGAAAGGATGATGTAGATGTTGATCATCACCGCGATGTGAAACAGGTAGTTCATGCGTCCGCCTCCTCCAATCTGCCGCGACGGCCCATGATTCCCTGCGGTCGGAACAACAGGAAAATGATCAAGACCAGGAACGTGACCATGTCCTGCCACCGGGCCGACATCTGCCAGACGGCAATGCTTTGCAGGCAACCGAGCATGAGGGCTCCGAAGGCCGCTCCCTCGAAAATGCCGATCCCGCCGGCGATCAAGGCGACCGCCGCCGTAACCACGGCGTTCATGCCGACATGGGGGTCGATTCCAACGTCCATTCCGACGAGAATCGCCGCCAACGCGCAGAGAGCCGATCCCGCTCCGAAAACGAAAAGCCGGATGGTATCCGGATTGATTCCATAAAGAGATAAAAGCGTCTGATTGTCCCGCATTGCCCGGAGTTTGAGTCCGAGACTCGTAAATTTCAGCAGGGCGAGAAAGCCGAGAAAAACGACCACAAACGTTGCGGCGGTTGCGATCTGGACGACATTGAGCATCAAACCGCCGAACTTGACCGTCGGGAGCAGGCCGGAAACGAGGATTTTTGAGTTGTTTCCGTAGATCATACAAATGACGTTTACGATGATGATGTACAGCCCGAGCGAACTGAGCATATGCATCATCGTCGAAGCATTCTGGCGGTCCAACGGGCGGTAGACGAAGAGATCAATCAGGATTCCGGCAAGGGCGGCGATGGCAAGTGTGAGGGGAACCGCCAGTCCGATGGGGAGTCCCTGCTGCGTGTAAAGCGAATAGAAAAGATAACCCGACAGGGTGTATATCCCGCCATGAGCGAAGTGGAAGATTCGCGTCGTGTTACAGACCAGCGCGAAACCCAACGCCACCAGAGCGAAGGCACAGCCATTGATCAGGCCGTTGAGGAAAAGTTGGAGGAAAAGGTTCATCGAAAGCCGCTACTTTTTCGTAAATTCGTCGACGATATCGAACAGGTCGTCCAACTCGATCGGTTTTTTGAGGTACTTGACCGCTCCCAGATTCAAGGCGTTGACGGCGGCGTCATGGTCGGTGTAGCCGCTCATGATGACAACCGGAATGTCCGGGTAAGTTTTCTTGATCCAATCGAGCAACAGGATTCCGTCCCGGTTGGCAATGTCCGTTTCGCTGAGCCGAACGTCTACCAAGGCCAAGTCGATGTCTTTCGAACAAACCCGCTGCGCTTCGGCCAGTGAGGTGGCCCGAACGACCGTATGCTGGTACAAAACCCGTTCGATGGAGTCGATGTACTGCTCCATGTCGTCAACAATCAAAATCCTAGGCATACTGAATAGGGAATGGTGTAAAATCTGTTCTCTACCGGTTATATAGCAATCAACGTGCCAAATGGCATAGCAATCAACGTGCCAAATGGCGTCCATAGTCAATGCCGAATGGAATCAAAACAGCGCAACCAATTTTCTCACATAAGGTTGCACTATTTCGATTTCCTGAAAAACCGGCATCAAAGACTGATTATACTCCGTTGGGATGCGGCTTTCAATGTGGCGAAATCGTCACGTCGCAAAAATTTGTGACCAATCAATCACCTCGTACCGTGCCGAGGGAGGGTTTGGCAGAATGGAAGGAGGACAAAGGTCAGGCTCTTCCTTGAGAATAAGCCGAACGGCAT
>JBEBTM010000388.1:0-4747 GCA_040393745.1 Thermogutta terrifontis
GGGCTTCACGATCGCGATTACATACGGGAACCGTATGACGAGTACGGTTACCGTCCGAAACGGCGCACCGGCGGCATGTCCGTCACCATGCGCATCGTCATCGCCTGTTTCGGCGTTTGGCTGCTCAACGGCCTGCTCTTTCCCGAAACCAACACGATGATGAAACTCATGGCGGTGCACACGCAGACGCTGTTTCATCCCAAATATTGGTGGCAATTCCTCACCGCCGGTTTTGCTCATTCGCCCGACACATTCTGGCACATCGGCTTTAATATGATCACCCTGATCATGTTCGGTTATGGATTCTTCCTGACCATCGGCGGCCCGCGCGGACTCGGCTTCATGCGGGGTCAGAACGTCGAGGATCGTCTCGGACGTACCGAGTTCTTCGCGTTTTACATAATGACGATCATCATCAGCAACATCGGTTATTGCCTGATCAATTACGCCTCGGGCGACATCAACGCCGGCGCTTGGGGGGCGTCCGGCGGCGTAACGGGCGTGGTCGTTTTGTTCGCCCTGCTGTTTCCGCATAAAGTTTTCCTGCTCATGGGCGTCCTCCCGCTGCCGATGTGGGCGCTCGGACTGATCATGGTCGGCACGGACGCCTTTGGGGCGCGCGGTTACGGCAGTACGGGAATCGCTTACACCGCTCACCTTTCCGGCGCGGCGTTCGCGCTCTTTTATTTTCTCGTGTTCCTCCGCAGCGGCGGCAAACTCACGAGCCCTTTCGTTCGTGTCGGCACGTATTTTTCCACGCCGAGGAAACCGAAACTGAAAATTCACGAAGCCCCGCCGGAACCTGAAAAACCGAAGAAAACGGCCAAGGACGAAGCTTTCGATCAACGGCTCGACGAAATCCTGGACCGCGTGGGACAGGTGGGTGAAGCGGGTCTGACCCACGAAGAGCGCAAGTTCCTCATGGAAGCGAGCCGGCGCTACAAAAATAAGAAACCGTAGTCCATGTCAACGGATCGATACAGCCACGGATGGCTCAAAATGCTCGCTTGGATGACTCTGGTTCTCCTGGCCGGGCTCGTCTGCGCCCGCGAACCGGCCTTGCGATTCCTGGACGATTTCCTGCCCCGGCCCGTTTCGCCGCACTTGGCCCCGCAGATCGAACCGCCCCGTCTTTCGGTTTTCGAACCCTTGGACGAACATCGCCGTTCGGAATCGGGTCAAGACGAAATCCTGATCCGGCCCGCCACGGAAGCGGACCGGACTTCGCTGCTTCGGCATAAATTTACTGCGAAAGCAACGCCGCAGGAAGTCGCTTCCCCGCCCGCCGCGGCGCCGGCCCGGTCGGAATCGCTTTACGCCAACCGTTACGATGCGCCGCCCGCGGATGTTTATCCGTTTTTCTCGCCCCTGGACCGGGACCCCGTGGACCGTCGGGGGACCGTCTTGTCCGATGAGGAAATCCCGAGTCTGTTTTTCCCAAACGATAATATTCCAAGCGACGAAGAATCGGCCGCCACGGCGACCGGCGGAATATCCGAAACGGAATCCGCCACGGTATCGAGCATCAAGGACCGGAGTCGATTGGACGCGATGGCCCCCATGGTCGCCTTGCCCGGCGGCGTCTTCTCCATGGGGAGCGACCAGGACGCTGAAGCCGACCAACGCCCCCGACATCGCGTACGTCTTTCACCGTTCAAACTCGATTGTTACGAAGTCACAAACCGTCAATTTCAATATTTCGTACGGGAAACAGGTTACCGTACCACGGCGGAACGCATCGGCTGGAGTTACGTTTTCGACCTGGATCGCAACGTCTGGGTTCGCATGGTCGGAGCCTGTTGGTGGAATCCGACGGGCAAACATCCCGGAGCGGGTCCGGAAAGCGGAACCGTGACCGCGATGCACGATTTGCCCGTATGCCACGTCAGTTGGGATGACGCCGCCGCTTTCTGTCGATGGTCCGGCAAGCGGCTGCCCAGTGAAGCGGAGTGGGAATACGCGGCCAAGGGGGGCCGTATCGAAACGTGGTATCCTTGGGGAGACCGTCGCAGCCCGAACGGCGTGGAGCAGGCGAATTATTGGCAAGGCTGGTTTCCCCGCGAAAATACGCTCAAGGACGGGCATCTGCTTTCGGCGAACGTGGGTTCCTATGCCGCGAATTCATACGGAATATTCGACCTGGGCGGGAACGTTTGGGAATGGTGCGCGGACCGTTATTGTTCTGATTATTATCGGCGGAGTCCGTGGGATAATCCGCTGGGGCCCGCTCCGGAAGAGGCTGAAACGACACTCGTGTCCACGCTCCGCGTCCACCGGGAAAACGGCCGCTACATCGAAACGGAATTCGACGGCGTCACCGAGGTGCCGTTGCGGGTCATTCGGGGAGGCTCATTCCTCAGCGCGGAAAACAGCGATGCCGGCTACCGCGTCACGGCCCGGGGTAATCAGCCGCAGCCGCTTTCCTTCCAGGACGTCGGTTTCCGTTGCGCGGAATAATGTGTCTGTTCATCCGAGTTCGGGGCTCCCTGCAAATTGCTTGTCACCGCTCGGACCATCGACTTGGCCTCTCAAAGCGACCGGATGCGATTCGATGCGACGCTCGTGAAATTCGGCGTTTCGTACAAGTTGTCGGGTCACTTTCAGTCGGTCAACTTCCTCCAACGGGACGTCGTAACACACAAGGCCGATAATCATGGCGTTGTCAAGTTAAGGAAATGTTTTGGTTTCAACAATTCCGACCCGAATCTCTGCGTCGAGAGTGAGAGAGATTTTTTGCCAACGGCATTCGGTAATTCAAACCAGTGACTCCCTCTTCAGTCAACTTTCGGCAAACCCGGGCGACGAATTCGCGGACGGCTTCGACGGGATCGGAAAGGCCGAGCTTGATCGCCGGTTCATGCTTGTCGCAATATCCGTTGCGCATGACGGTCAAGGCGTTCAGTTTCCATTTCCAGAGATTTTCCGGTTCGATGTACCAAAACTTCCTGCCGAGTGTTTCGGCGATTTGTTCGTAACTCATCTCCATGATCCGCTCCGGCCGCATCGAAGGCAGCAATGCGTTGAGTCCGGGAAATTCCTCGCCGCCGATCCACTTGTCCTTGTTGAACGGGCAGGCATCCTGGCAGGCGTCGCAGCCGTAGAGTCGCTTGCCGATGCACGTCGCCATCTCCTCCGACGGCACGCCCATGCCGGGATGATTGGCGGAGAGGGATGTTTGAAAACTCATGCAATTCGCCGGAACCATCGTGTACGGGGCGCAGAGCGACTTCGATGTACAGGCTTCCTCGCAGCGACGGCAATTCGGTGGACAGGGCTTCATCGGAACATCATCGATCCATTCCGCTTCCTTGTCGATCAAAAACGCTTCGAGCATCAGATACGAACCGTTCGGCGTGTAGAAAAAATTGTTCCGACGAATCGTTCCGAGCCCGGCTTTCACAGCGACCCAGCGGAGGGCGGTCAGGCCGAATTTCGATTCTGTAGCATGCCGGACTCCTATTTCGTCCAAAAATTCACCGAATCGCCGTCGTCGTTTGAACGCATCGGCATTCTCGTCCAGCCGGTCGTCGAATAAATAGGTTTTCGCGTAAACGCCGTCGACTTCGGCGGGAACATTGTACACGGAATAGCGGTGTACGAGAACAATGATCGATTTCGCCCACGGAAACGGTTCTTGTGGCGAGGCAAATCCCCGAAGCCTGCCGAACTGCTGTTCCCCCATTGGAATTCGCGCGATACGCTCATCCAACTTGTCGGCATAACCCGCAACCGCTTCGACCGGAATGATGCCGCAGTTTTCGTAACCTAACGCCAGTGCCTTGTCGCGGATGCCGCGCGCAAGATCATTCATCGCTCGATTCTCCGTGATTTCAGGGGGTGAACAGTTCCAACGTCTTGGCCGCGATCCGTTTGCCGAAGGTCTCGAAGAGCGGCTTCGATTCTTCGAAATGATCCTTGACGGCGACGGCTCCGAGGTGGATGAACGGTTGTCCCAGCGAACCGCCGCTGGAGTAGACGAGCATTCCGGCGACGAGCATGTGGTTGACGATGGTCAAAATGGCCGTATCGGCGCCGCCTTGGATGTAATTCGCCGTCGCAAAGGCCGCCCCGAGTTTGCCACCGAGATTGATCTTGTTGGCGGGCATTTCGTCGAACCATTTTTTCAATTGCCAACAGGTGTTCGCCAAGTAGGTCGGCGTTCCGAAAACAACCGCCTTGCTTTCGGCGAGAAAATCACGGTCGATATGATCGACGTCGAAAATACCAACCTCGATTCCATCAAGCGACTGCATTCCCTTGGCGACCTCTTGGGCCATTTCTTTCGTTTTGCCGGTTTTGCTGAAATAGACGATGGATAACTTGAGCGTGGACATTTTTTCTCCTTGTCGGCTGGAATGTTATTGATTGTATATGCAAGTATTGATGCAAAAAATTATTTCGTAATGTCGGCAATTTGATCCAAAAGCCCGAGAAGTCGGTCAAATGGATCAGTTTTTAATGCGTTTTCGATCTTCGCCTGTGCCTGTTCCCAAAGGGGATCGGCTTCACGAATTTTGTCGATTCCTTGCGAGGTGAGAACAAGAACCTTTTTTCGGGCATCGTCCCGCGATGCGGCAAAGGCAATCCATCCCATCTTGTAAAGCACTTTAACACCTCGTGTTGCAGTCGATTGATCCATGCCGAGCCGCTCGCTCAAATCGCCGACCGTAATATCTTTGTTCGTGGCACTAAGCATGAGCATGGCGGACTGCGTTCCGCGAAGTCCCGCCGGGTGCAGAAAGCGGTC
>JBEBTM010000389.1:0-4738 GCA_040393745.1 Thermogutta terrifontis
AGAAACCGTACATATATTCAATATTGAGCCCCGCCTCGTCGAGCACGTCCAATATGTCCGCCAAACCGCCCGGACGGTTTTCCACGGCCAAGGCGACCACATCGGAAACCCGCACGACAACATCGTGTTCCTCGAACACTTTTCGGGCCTTGTCCCATTCTTTCACCAAAACGCGCAGAATACCGAATTGTTCCGTATCCGCCAAGGCCATTGTTTCGATATTCAACCCGCTATCGGCCAGCGTCCGACAGGCTTTCCGGACGTTGCCGGGTTTATTTTCCAGAAAAAGGGACAGTTGCTTCAGTTTCATGGCACTCTATCGAGCCCGGTGGGCCGGTGATTGGGAAAGATACAATCTTTGACGGGGTCCTATGATCGGCGTCCCCCTAACGCTAGAATATACTGGATCATTGGGGGTTTCTGCAACCCCCCGTCAAAGATTTCGCCCGCATTCACCGTTTATTTCATCATGTCGAATTCTGATCCGCTCAGCAACCTTGCCCACCTCGTCAACGCCGTACCGCCCACGACGCTCAATTCGGATGTCAACCTCGATTTTTTGACCAAAGACCGCCTCCGGGAAATTCAGTGGAAGAAGTTCGAAATCCTGTTGAATCATGCTTATCTCAATGCCCGATGGTATCACGAGCAGATGCAGGCGACGAAAATCCGGCCCGCCGACATCAAGAGCTTCGACGACATGCATAAACTGCCGTTCATCACGAAGCAGGTTTTGCGCGACACCTACCCCTTCGGGCTCTTTGCCGTGCCCATGGACAAGATCGTCCGGTTGCATGCTTCCAGCGGGACCACGGGGAAACCGATTGTCGTCGCCCACACCCGGGAAGACCTCGCCGTCTGGACGCAGAGCGTGGTTCGGGCCTTGAAATCCTATGGCATCCAACCGGGCGACGTGCTGCAAAACGCTTACGGTTACGGGCTTTTCACCGGCGGTCTCGGGCTCCATTACGGCGGCGAAGCGCTGGGCGTGACGATCGTGCCCATTTCCGGCGGCAACACCGAGCGGCAGGTCATGCTCATGCGTGACTTCGGCGTCACGGCGGTTTCCTCCACGCCCTCGTATTTCCTACACATTTTGGAAAAAGCGCAGACCATGGGCATCGACCTGCGGGAACTGCCGCTACGCGTGGGTGTTTTCGGGGCCGAACCCTGGTCCGATGAAATGCGACGGCGCATCGAAGCCGGCGCGAATATTAAAGCGTACGATATTTACGGCCTCACGGAAATCTGCGGACCCGGCGTGGGCGCGGAATGCGTTCATCAAAATGGAACGCATATTTTCGAGGACCATTTTTACCCGGAAATCATCGACCCGGAGACCCTGGAACCCGTACCCGACGGACAGGAAGGCGAACTGGTCTTCACCACCCTGGACCGTTTTGCGATGCCCATGATCCGGTACCGCACCCGGGACATCACGGCCCTGATCGACGAACCGTGCCCCTGTGGTCGGACGATCCGGCGGATGAGACGCATCGCGGCCCGAACCGACGACATGTTCATCATTCGCGGCGTGAATGTTTTTCCGGGCCAAATCGAAGCGGCCCTGCTCCAGGTCGAGGGCACCGCGCCGCATTACCAGATCATCTTGACCCGCGAATTCGGCGGTTTGGACAATATCGAGGTACAGCTTGAGGTTCAGGCTACCGACATCAGCGACAAGGTCCGTGACATCGAGATTTTCCAGCGCCGCGTCGAACATGAAATCCAACGGATCACGGGCATTCACGCCAAAGTATCCCTGGTGAGCCCCGGTACGATCCCCCGAAGCGAAGGTAAAGCCAAGCGAGTGATCGACAAACGTGTGATTTAGTTTTGCGTCCCGGATTATTTCCGTCAACGAGCCGCAATCCGCGGTTCCGGTTTCCAAACACTCATCCCCACAAAAAATCATGAAAAAGCTGTTTCCACCCCTGATGCTCCTCGTAGCCCTGGCCGTGGGCTGCGACGATTTCAACACGGAATCCAACGAAGGCGCACGCGGCGGCGGTGGCGCCTTGGCCGAGTCCATGACCGGCATGGGAATCGCCCAAGACATGCAAGCGGGCGGTTCGTACGAATCGAAACCCGCACCGGCTCCCGAACCCGCGAAACCGGAGAATGAAACCCCGAAAACGGAAAACGTCAAAATCGAACAAGGATTCACCGGCAAAGGCCAATACGGCCAAGGGGGCGGCGAAAAACCGATGGACATCATCACGGTCCCCGTCGGCCAACTTTTTGCCGTGCGCGAACGCATGTTCCTTATGCAACTCAAGCACACGGAAGACCTTTACAAGGCCAACAATGATAACGAAATGCCGAAGACCCATGAAGAGTACATGGAAAAAATCATCAAAGAAGGCATGCTCAAGCTCCCCGACCTTCCGCCGGATCAGGAATACGTGTACGATCCCGAGACGCAGGAATTGAAAATCAAAAAACCCCGATAGACCGAAAAACCGAATATGGAAACCACCCTGATCCTGTTGAAACCCGACACGGTCGAACGCGGCCTGGTCGGCGAGATATTGAAACGATTTGAACGAAAAGGCCTGAAATTCACGGATATGCGGATGCTTCGGTTCACGCCGAAATTGGCCGCCCGGCATTATGCCGAGCACGTCGGCAAGGATTTTTATCCGGGCTTGGAGAAATACATCCTGAGTGGACCCGTGGTCGCGGCCATCCTGGAAGGTCCCGAAGCGGTTACCGTGGTCCGAGGCATGCTCGGTCCGACAAACGGTCTTAAAGCTCCGGCCGGTACGATCCGCGGCGATTTCAGTTCGAGCCACACGTACAATTTGGTACATGCCTCGGACAGCGTTGAATCGGCCAAACGGGAAATCGGAATTTTCTTTCCGGAACAATAATATCTACCGACGATTCTTTGATTCACCGGCGATCGAGCCGGGCGACGTGAAAGGTACGAAAAAATGATAAAACAAGTTGGCATTCTCATGGGCAGCGACAGCGATTGGCCGAAGATCAACGGCGTGGCCCGGGCTCTCGACGAATTCGGGATCGCTTACGAAGTCAACGTCATGAGCGCCCACCGGACGCCCGATGCGGTCAAGGAATATGCGGAAACGGCCCGGGAACGGGGAATTTCCGTATTGATTTGCGCCGCGGGCGGAGCGGCCCACCTGGCGGGAGTCGTGGCTTCGCACACGACGCTCCCGGTGATCGGCATTCCGGTTCCCACGGAACTTTGCGGCGGTCTGGATTCCTTGCTCTCGACGGTCCAAATGCCGGGCGACATCCCCGTAGCCACGGTCGGGGCGGGCATGGGGGGAGCCCGAAACGCGGGCTTGCTCGCAATCCAGATTCTCGCTCTGGGCGATCCGGATTTGCAAAAGAAACTGGCCGATTTCCGAAAAGGGCTCGTCGTGAAGATTGCAGAAAAGAACGAACGCCTCAAAAAAACGTTGTGAATTGTAAGATCCCATGACGACTCACCCCCAAGCTCCGATGGAATGACCACCTGTGCATGGGGCTCTCTGAAAAACGCATAGCATGACGCTGAACACCGCTCAACGAGTCGCCGTGGAAACGCTTTCCGGCCCGCTCCTGGTCCTTGCCGGGGCCGGCACGGGGAAGACACGCGTCGTCACCTACCGCATCGCCCGCCTCATCCGCAGCGGCATCAAACCGGACCGAATTCTCGCCGTGACCTTCACCAATAAGGCCGCCAAGGAGATGCAAGGACGGATCGGAGAATTGCTCGCTAAAACCGGCAATAAAGGCAAGGAAAGGCCGGAGGCGTCGACCTTTCACTCTCTTTGCGTACGAATTCTCCGCCGACACATTACGAAGCTCGGTTATCCCAAGAAATTCGCCATTTACGACCGAAGCGACCAGGAATCGTTGGCCCGGCAAATCCTGCGGGAAATCAAAATTTCCGACACCGCGCTCCGGCCCGGCGACATGCTCTCGCAGATCAGCACCTGGAAAAGTTCCGGACTCGGCCCCGAAGCCGCTGCGGCGGCGGCCTGGACATCCAAGGAGCATCTCGCGGCATTGGCGTATCGAAAATACCAGGCCTCGCTGAAAAACTTCGGGTCCGTCGACTTCGACGATCTCCTTCTCGTTACGGAAGAACTATTCAGTCGATACCCCGGCGCCTTGGCGGAAGAGGCCGCCCGCTTCGATCACCTGCTCGTCGACGAATACCAGGATACGAACATGAGCCAATATCGCATCGTCAAGGGACTCGCCTTGCCGCACCGGAATCTCTGCGTGGTCGGCGACGACGACCAGGCGATTTACGGTTGGCGGGGAGCCGAAGTGACGCATATCCTGAATTTCAAAAAGGATTGGCCCGACGCGAAAGTCGTTCGGCTCACGGAAAACTATCGTTCGACCATGCAGATCATCGAATGGGCCAACCGGCTCATCGCCTTCAACACGCAACGTCACGACAAGAAACTCGTTTCCCCGCTGTCCGGCGAACCGCCGCGCGTCGTACCCTGCAAAACCGGCGAAACGGAAGCGAAATACGTCGTGAAGCAAATCCAGGAACGGCTTCGCACGTCAAAACGCAAACCGAAAGACTTCGCGATCCTGTTCCGGACCAACGATCAGCCGCGTCCGTTTGAAATGGAACTCCGGCAGGAGAAGAGTCCGTACGTTTTAATCGGCGGGCAATCGTTCTTCGACCGCAAGGAGGTCCGGGACATCCTCGCTTACCTCAAAGTGCTGAACCGTCCCAAGGATGAAATCTCGATGCTGCGGATTT
>JBEBTM010000390.1:0-4736 GCA_040393745.1 Thermogutta terrifontis
GTCGGGTCGAGTCCCACGCCGATGACCGCCCTTGTCGGCGGCAAAACGGCCTGGCCGCCGAGATCCACGCCACGATTGAGCCGCTTTTGCACGGCCGCCATGCCGATGGAGTCCGTGTCGAACACGCCGGTCGCGTCGGGGTAAAGTCCCAATTTCGGCGGGTCGCCCGTGATGAACAGCATGTTGCGGATGCCCGAGGCCGCGCAGCCGAGCAGATCGGCTTGCATGCCGATCAGGTTCCGGTCCCGACAGCAGAAATGCAAAATCGGCTCGATATTGGCGTCGCGTAAAATCTGTTGCGCAACGACCAGGGGTGAAATCCGGGAACTCGCCCGGGGACCGTCGGGAATGTTGATCGCATCGATTCCGTAACGGTAAAGTTTCCGGCTCTTTTCCAAAAGGTCCGAAAGATCGTAACCCCGAGGCGGCGTAAGTTCGATGGTCGTGACCCATTCGCCCCGGGCCAGCTTGCTCGCGAATCGGGACCGCTCTTCAAGCGGAGCTTCCGGCTGTTCGACCACGTCGGTCTGGGCGGCTTGGAGGACGGTCTTCGCGGCCCTGCCTTTGGCAAGCGGTTTGACCATTTTGGCGATTTCCCGAATATGCTCGGGCATCATGCCGCAACAACCGCCGATGGCCGCCACACCGAGACTTGCCATGCGCATCGCGTAAGTCGCAACGTATTCCGGGGAGCAATAATAAATCTGCCGGCCCTCGAAATGTTTGGGGGTTCCGGCGTTCGGCTGGGCGATGATCGGGAGCGGCGAAATCTTGACCGCTTCTTCAACCGCCTCTAAAATCGCTTCGGGGCCCACGCCGCAGTTGAGGCCGTAAGCAAGGGGTTGGGCCATGGTTTCCGACATGGGGGCCAGGAGCCGGGCAATCGGTTCGCCCGATGCGGATTCATGCCCGGAAACCAAGGCGCAGGAAATCGCAAACGGCACACCGGGCCGCTGGAGCATGGTTCGGGCGCAACGCTCCATGGCTTCCCGGGACGGTTGCGTTTCGAACAGGATAAAATCCGTGCCGCCTTCCATGAGTGGGTCAACCTGCTCCAGGATCATCGTTTCGAGTTCCACTTCGCTGTAAGAAGCCGGCGGAATGGGGCCGATGGAACCGGCCACGTAAATCGGCGGCGTGTCGTCGGCGGCGTCTTCATCGGCAACCTCCCGAGCGATTCGGGCGCCGGCGAGATTGATTTCCCGGAGTTTTTCCGCCACGCCGTGTTTTTCCAGCGTGGACCGGTTGGCCCCGAAGGTGTTCGTGGTGAGCACATCGGCTCCCGCGTCCCGGTAGTCGGCCAGAATTTCCCGGATCAGTTTCGGTTCGGACAGGTTCAGTTCGTCGAAACAACGGTTCGTAAAAATATGGTGACGATAAAGCTCCGTTCCCATGGGCCCGTCGAAAACAAGCAATCGGGTATGTAGGGCGTCGGCAAATGTCGGCTTGGCGGTCGGCGTCATGAAGAAATCCGCGAAAGGTTGGTGCAGAGAGGATTTTATAGAATAACACCGCCAGTATACCCGAAAACCGGAATTCCCAAAATGGGCTATGTTGCGAAAAGAAGACAACTGAAAACAAGCCGCGACCCGCGCTTGCGGAGGAAAGGTGTTACAGCCCCTTTTCCTCCGCAAACGCGGGTTGCGGCTTGCGTAGTTCGTTCGTGGATCAGGAGTTGGCGAATTCCGGGCGTCGTTCTTCGAGTTGAAGTTGGAGCCGTTCGACAATGCTGCTGTGCATCTGGCTCACCCGGCTTTCACTCAGATCAAGGGTCATGCCGACTTCTTTCATCGTCATTTCCTCGTAATAGTAAAGAATAATAATGAGGCGTTCATTTCGGCTGAGTCCTTTTGTGACCAGCCGCATGAGATCGGTCTTTTGAATCCGGGTCGTGGGATCTTCGCCTTTTTGATCTTCGACCAGGTCGATTTCACTGATATCCTTGGAACCGTCGGTTTCGAACCATTTTTTATTGAGGCTGACCAGATTGACGGCGTTGGCGTCGAACATCATGCGTTCGAGTTCGGCCGAGGAAAGACTCATGTGCTCGGCCAGTTCATCATGTGTCGGCTGGCGGCCGAGGCGGTCTGACAGGGTTTTACTCGCCTCCATGAGCTTACGGGCCCGGGACCGAACCAACCGGGGAACCCAATCCATATTCCGAAGTTCATCCAGCATGGCCCCGCGGATTCGCGGTACACAGTAGGTTTCAAACTTCACACCCCGACTCAAGTCGAAGGCATCAATGGCGTCCATGAGGCCGAAAATACCGGCTGAAATCAGGTCGTCCAATTCCACTTCATCGGGCAGTCTTGCGCCGACCCGTTCGCCGTGAAACCGCACCAAGGGCATGTAGCGTTCGATCAGGACGTTTCGAAGCTCCTGGTTGGATCGATCGACAATGAAATCTTCCCACAGTTTGGCCGTTTCTTCGGGGGTCCACTGTGTAATAGCCATACGTTTTTACCTCCCTGAAAATTGTTCCGAGTTTTCCGTAACAAGGGAAACGAATCACCGGCGATGCCGCAAGCCGAACGCCCGCGGAATCGCATGGGGACTCCTCACATCAACAGTCGAGACTCTCCGCATCCAAGCGCTCCATACCCATTCGAAGAAGGAGTTGGAACGGCCGTATGCGAACGCCGGTGTTGTTGGTCAATACTATGTGACGGCTGACGAAACAATCTTGGCTCGTTTATGCAAAATCGTCTCTCCCTCTTGACAGAGTAATTTTTAGCCGTTTTTCTGGGGCCGCTCCCCTCCGATAGCCGATAGACTTCCTGAAAGCGGAAATCGGGGCGATTTGGCGGGTTTTGGCCAAAACATGAAACAGAACGCGACCGCGTTTTGTTTCCGTGCGCGCTCCTTCCGATCGAATTTCTCTCCGACCGGATTTCAATCTTACGCTTACATATCGGATGGAAATTGAGTTTTGACCAGATTTTCCTGACGGTTTTCCCGAAAAAACTTTGCCGTAGCAAACGGTAAAGGGTCAAAAAAGGTTCCCAAGCAAGACCCCAGGCGAAGCAAAGTGGAATTCTGGGGGTGAGTTGCCGCATTAAAAGAAAAGCGGGTCGCCGAAAAATTTTTCAGCGACCCGCTTGCGGTTATTCGTGTTTGTCTTCCAACATTCGTCTTGTCAATCCCACCACCATTGGCCGGGCTGGAGTTCGAGTTTCACGCTGGACTTGGCTTCCGAAACCTGGCCTTTGTCTTCGACCCGGGCATTCTTCTCGGTCAGGGCCAGTTCGGCGTTGATTTCCACGCCGCCTCCGATCGGAGCCATGAAGTTTCGGCCTCGCCAAGCCTGACCGACCACGGCTTCCACCTGCATCGGGGCACTGTGATTTTCAATCGTGTACTTCTTCTCATCGCCAAGGAACTCCATGGACCAATCGGCCTTTTTGTAGAAACCTTCCTGCTGAATGTGGGCGGCACAGACAAGCATGTCCACGAAATTACGAAGCTGGGCAAACACCATGGCCCGCTTGGCCAAGTTCGGATATGCTTTGGTGAAGCTGGTGGAGAAATCACGGCAGGCCGGGTTGACCTTACCCGACTGGACGATCCGTTGGCCATCGGAGCTGACGACTTCATCTTCCGCAACGAGTTTTACGCCTTCACCGACCAATTGCAGGCCCGTGCGATCTTCCGTGATGACCACCGACTGGTAATCCGGCACGAAAAACCAGCGGAACAAAGCGTTTCCGGCAGACCGCTTGGGATCGACTCTCGAGATGAACGTTTCGATTTTTACGCCGGCAGGAACCGGGTCGACGCCGATGCCCATCCGCTTCATCCGGTAGTCGGCCGAAACCATGACCATCGCGGCGTGGGTTGTGGCAGGAACACCGTCAACACGGATTTTCTGCATGCCAAGGCTCTTGCGCAGGCCGTTGACAAACTGTTGCCGAACGACCGGATCGGCCGGGTTCTGGCGTCCGAAACTGTTGATGAACTGCTGCAACCGGGCATTTCCTTCTTCGGTAGGATCAATCGAGCAGCCGACCACGGACGGACCTTCCGTTTTCGGGCCGTAAGCCCGCAGGGCCGTGACCAGATCCTGAAGCTCGCATACGGGGCGACCCGAGGTCATGCCGACCATGACGTTTTCGTGCCCTTGGAACCAACCTTCGGCGGGACCGGCGATGACAATATCCTTCGTCTCTTCAAAATAGAAGACATTTTCAATTCGTTGGATACCGGCCAGATAACGCATTTCTTCGGTCACAACGCCCTTGCTTTCGATGAGGGCCTGTTCCATCCGATTCAGCGAGATGTAGCGTTTTCTGCTGGCTGCCTGCACTTCACGGGGCAACGTATTTTTCGCCGCCGCCAAGGCCGCTTCGAGTTTCTGCCGGGAAACGTGCCCCCAGTCGTTGTAGCTGCGTTTCAGGACGCCTGTTGAGTCGATCAAAACCCCGGAGGCGCCTTGGGCTGAATTGTCGTCATCTTGGGCAACCACATTACCACCGACAAGGAGCAAAAAAGCCCACGACAAGAGAAGAGCCAATGTTGTCAATCCAACTTTCTTGAAATTCATATTTTACATCTCCCAATAAAGTTTCCCAAGTGAAATGATGACTCTTCCCGAGCGAACAGGTCGCCAACACGGTTTAGGGCAAGTATACCCCGTAAACCGCGATCATAATCGCCCTTTTCAGACAAAACAATATAAAAATCGGCTTTTCTCGTTAAAATCTTCCGAAAAAACAGCGCATGCAGGGCATCTTGTG
>JBEBTM010000391.1:0-4723 GCA_040393745.1 Thermogutta terrifontis
CGACACAGAGAATCGCCTGTGACATGATGTCGCCTTCATCCCGGCGGTAGTCGACGCTGACTTCCTGTCGGGTACCGTCCATGAGCAGGATGTCGCTACCGCAGTAAATCGAAACGGCCCCGCTTTTGGGGTCCTCGGAAGTTTTAATGTTGATATGGCTCGCCAGTTCTGTCAAGGCTTCGAGTCGACGATCACGCAAACCCAGCGCTTCGGAACCATTGGCGGCTTCGACGAGCGTGATGTTCTTGTTGAGATCCTCGATTTCCTTGAGTAGTTTGTTGATTTCATCGGCCGCCATGCCGACCGAAGTGTTAATGTCCTGCCGCAAATTGGTGATCGTCGCGTAAACGGTCTGGATGTCCTCGGCCAGACTTTCTCCCTGCGTGATGGTCATTTCACGGTAACTGACGTCCTCGGGTTTGTTCAGGATGTTGTCGATCGAGTTGAAAAAATCGCTCAGCGACGTACTCAGGTCGTAGCTCGTGGTTTCGTTGATCAGGGACTCAAGTTTGGTGTAGTACTGCTGTTGCGTTGAGGAGGAGAGCGCGTCGCTCGTAGCGGTGCGGAGGCGTTCTTCCAGGAAGTTATCGATCACTTGGACGACGCCGCCGACTTGCACGCCCGTACCGACTGTCACGCCGTTGGAAAGTTTTCGGCTCGTTCCCGTTTCGAGGATCAGGCTCTCACGGACGTAGCTCGGCGTATTGGCGTTGGCCAAATTCTGACCGACGACCTGCATACCGAGTTGGCTGGCTCCCATTGCGTTTGAGGCCGCGTGAAGTGAATCGAAAAGTAGCATAGGCGGAAAAGGCGGAGTGCTGTTGTCGCTCAATCCGATGAGTTTTGAGACTGAAAAAAACGAATACATGGAAGAATCGCATATTTCGATGCGACTCCTTCAATCGTAACTATCGGAATCTTAAGAAGAACCTCTACAACGGGATTACGCCAGCCGTGTCACTTTGTGTATTTTACCTATGATGCCCAGGCAGAGTATGGTAAAGTAGATAGCGTTGAAAACAACCTGTTTCGCTACACCGTGGCCTGCATCGACCGAATTGCGGACTTTTTTATCGTCCGAAAACGCCCAAACGAAACAGAATCCAGAGAGCCGTGATCGTTTCCTTCTTGTTGATTTTCGAACTCCCAAAGCGTCGGTCCACGAACACGAGGGGTACCTCGGCGAAGGTGGCATCCAGTTTTTTCAGGCGGTAGAGAATTTCCTCCTGGAAGGAATAGCCCTTGGAAACCACGCGAGCCGGGTCGAGCTTGGCAATGGTTTCGCAACGGTAACAACGGAAAGCGCCGCTGTTGTCTTTCGTCTTGAGCCGAAGGAAAAGCCGGGCGTAGAAATTGATTCCGCCGCTCATGAACCGCCGGAACCAGGGCCAACCTTCGACGCCGCCGCCGGGAACGTAGCGGGAGCCGATGACAACATCGAACCCTTCTTCCGCCTTTTCCCGAATCGCGGGAATATACTTCGGCGGATGGCTCAGGTCGGCATCCATGTTCAGCAGGAAATCGTAACCATTCTCCACGGCATAACGCATCGCGGCAAGCGTGGCGGTTCCGAGGCCGAGTTTACCGGCACGACGCAGCAGCTTCAGCCGCTGCTCTGTTTGCATCTGCTCGGCCACCCAATCCCCGGTACCGTCGGGTGAATTGTCATCGACGACCAGGATGTCCGCATCGGGAGCCTGTTGAAAAATTTCCTGCGTGATCAGCGGCAGATTCTCCCGTTCGTTGTACGTGGCCAGTGAAATGAGAAGACGTGTCATGGGTGTTTCTCCGAAAAAAATGCCGTTCATCATTCATGGTATTGTAGGTCGGCAACGACGTAACGTCAATCTTGCGGACCGGGAGAATGGGGCGTCTCCCCACGGATCGGTTCGTTTCGGGTTTCCAAGGGGATTTCCACGACGAATGTCGAACCCCGGCCGGGCCCGTCGCTACGGGCTTCGATCCGTCCTTGATGGTCCTCGACGATACGGTGCGTGATCGAAAGGCCCAGGCCGGTGCCCTGCCCATGTTCCCGTTGCGTGAAAAACGGCTCGAAGATGTTCTTCAAAATCGTTTCGGGCATGCCGACTCCGTTGTCAGACACGGTCAATCGGGCCAGATCGTTGTCCTGTCGAAGGCGAACCGTTACAACGCCGTCGTCGCCCGTACATTGGAGCGCATTGGCAACGAGGTTCAACACGACTTGCTTCATTTCCTGCGGATTGACCGTTACGAAAAGTTCCGGAGGCACGTCGATACGGAGCTCCTTATGTTTGAATGCGTCATGTTGCCGGGCCACGTCGACGATGTCAAGCACGATTTGTGAGAAATCGGCCTTTTCACGGGCCTTCTTTTCCGAGCGGGCGAAACTCAGCAATTTCTGCGTGATTTCCTTGCATCGAAATGCCTCGTCCTGGATCATTTTGAGATAACGCAACACCGACGCTGATTCATCCGGAGCCGCCTCGCACTTTTCAAAAACGTCACCGACGCGCCTTTGCAGCGATTCCGAGCAGGTTGAAATCGCCATGAGAGGGTTATTGATCTCATGGGCCACGCCCGCAGCCAGAAAACCGACGCTGGCCAACCGTTCGCTTCGAACGAGTTCCCGTGACTTTTCCCGGACTTTGTCGTCCAGTTCCCGGCGGATATCTTCGAGTTGCACGACTTTTTGCGCAAGATCGGTTCGAACCGTTTCGAATCGCGCGGTCATTTCATTCATCGATTCGGCCAGTTCGGCCATTTCGTCACGCGATTGAAGTTGGATTCGATACTGAAATTTCCCGCCGGCCACCTTGCGTGAACCGTCGATCAACACACCCAGCGGTTTGAAAATCCAAACGTAGGAAAGCCGGAGGAGCATCGCGATCAAAAAGAAGGAGACGGAGAAACAGAAGAACACGACTCCATTGAGCCACCGGGCGCGGCGTTTCATCGACTGCGAATAGCCTTGCAATTCCTCATGCAAATACGCGGGCAATTCTCCCGCCAAGGCCTGGAGTCGATCCAATTGCGGCTCCACGGCTTCGAGTTTTGTCTGCCCCCAATCGGACGACTCAACCGTATCGCGGAGAAGTTGAATCGAAAGATGAATGTTATCGATCGTTTTTCTTTCCCGATCAAAAGCGGTATCCATGCCGACTTCCGCGATGCGGCTCTCCAACTGGCTACGGTACTCGGTACAGGACTTTTGAACCTCGCCCAGGCTGCTATTGAAACGCCGCTGAAGATTGACGCGGTCAACGGTACGATCATAAGGCGCAGGACTCAGCCGGGTCAGACGGATGCCCCGAAGTTCGCCGAGTTGCGTTTGAAGCTGCCCGACATGTCGGCTCATGGTTCCGGCGACGGGCAGAATGTTCGCTCGCCACGACACGTCCCGGACCAGGTTTCGGTACAAATCGACCGCGTAAAACGCCACTCCGGCCAGGATGAATGCCAGAAGAAGCAGATACACCACGGCCGTCCACATTTTAACGCGGATAGAAAGTCGTTTCATTCCGTTGAAGCTTTCACCATGAGACCTGTTCGGCGACGACCTCGGAACAGGGATCGTTATTCCCTCGCAGGCAGGGATGGCACATTGAGACAGTTTCGGAGCAGTCCAAATAAATGGAACCATGCGCTGCGAGGCTAAAACGCAAACGAGCAGGATTCAAATACGAGCGTTATTCATTCGGGAAACTCCGCCCTCGATTGGTTCTTGGACGATTTTCCTGGCCCGACCGTCCGCCTTCACGGCCCACCTGACGTTCGGGCATTTCAATGACTTCCAGCGTGGCGGCGCGGAATTCGACGGGCCCGCCTTCGGACTGGAATCCGATCTTACCCGGTCGGCGCGGCGCGGCGGTAACCCAATTGACCAGTTTGTCATTGAGTGTAACCACAATCATGCCACCGGAGCAGAAGACGTTCAGCTTGTTCCACTGGCCCGGCGGGAGTTCGGCGTCTTGCAGTTTCTTGCCGCCGCTCATTTGGCCCAGTTTTTCACCGCCGTCGCGAGCCGAAAAACGGGACTCCATACCCTTGGGAGCGGGAACCGTCATGCCGTGAAACCCCCAGAGATCGCCGGCGTTTTTGTGTTGGAGTTGGACTTCCATGCAGCGTGGCAGAAATGTGTTCTCAGGTTGATTGGCAATACGCAGAAAAATTCCGCTGTTAGTCGGTTCGCTGTCTTGGGGCCAACGGTATTCCACCGTGAGGACAAAATTGCCGTAAGCTTCTTTCGTCGCCAGGTAGCCAAAGGGCTTTCCCTTACAAACGAGCACTCCGTCGGCGTTGAAGGAGAAAACATCGGTCACGGCAACGTCCTTGGCGTCGACGTGGAAGTCCCACTGGGAAAGGTCGGTTTGCTTGAATAGTTCGGTCTGTCCCACCGCAACGGCGGAAACGAGCATCAGGACAGCGAACAGCGGGCCGGTCAGATTTTTAAGCATGAAAAACTCCAGGAAATGGGGAAACGAATTTTGATACAGATAAACAGTTTGCTCTTCACGATCACGGGTATGAACCATACAAACGCCGTCATTGTACTCGGTTATCCTCATTTTGGCAAGGAATTTGCCCGGCGAGTCCTCTGAAAATTTCGGTCAAATCCCTCCTCGAAAAAGCAAGTCCAGCATTTCCCATCCGTTATCGTATCGATAACTTGAGGTCTTCGCGTTATCTTCGTCGTAAGCGATTGCAGGCGTTTCCGGGGCGGTTATGTCACTGCCGGCCAAGA
>JBEBTM010000392.1:0-4705 GCA_040393745.1 Thermogutta terrifontis
GGGAAATAAGGATCGCCGTCATGAAATAGTACGATTTTATGTGATGATGAAGTGTCATGATTTCGGTGGATGGTTCGTGAAATGTATTTTCATGCAAAAACACGCCGCGACCGCTGATCGCGGCATGTCTGGCTTGCCGCGCAAGCGTTACGGCAAGGAAACCGCTTCGCCGTCGCTGACATGAACCAACCGGGCGAGGATATCGCGTTTGGGCGTTGTGTTGGAAATCGACCGGACCGAACCGTCACCGACCAGGAAGATGCAAACGCCGGGATGGGCGCTTCCGAAGTCGAACCCGCCGTTCATGCTATTGCCCGTGCTGTTAGTCCCTCCAATCGTACAGCTATCGGAACCGCCCGTGGGGCCGTTGACGGGCTGGATCGTGTCGGCTTCGTATTCCGTATCGGAAGCCGACGCCAGATTCGGCGATTGGCTCAGGATGTTCCTCGCGCACCCGGGAAGCCCCCAGCGAGCACCAACGACATAAGTGCAATCAGCGATGAAATCACGCACTGTGGCGACGTTCCCGTTTTTGCTCACGCCGAGTCGATTTTGCGGAATGTGTTTCTCGCCGAGTACGAGAACGTTGCTCGTACCGTCCGACCAGGAAGCGAAGGTGTCCCGGGGTGTGAAACTCTTGGCACCGGCGCTGGTTCCGTCATGAACGGCGACGCGAAGGGCCTGGCGGAATCTCGTATAATCATCCGAGGGTCCGACACGATAGCAGTTTTGCCAATACCAATTACCCGTGGCCAGGATCGGCGTGGCGTAGTCGCCCAAAGGGCCCGGCAGATCTTCGACCGTCTCTTGGTCGTAACAGCTCATACTTCCGCCGCGCCGCGAAGGACAACGGTAGGTGGGAACCGCAGAGATCATTTCCGGAAAGTTGGGATACTGGGCTTTTGCATTGATCCACCAGTTTGGCGGGTTCGTGTTGAAACTGCCGACGTTGTTGGTTATGCCGCCGCTTCCTCCCCAGGAATTGCTGGCGAAAACCTCGTAGAGATTGTTTTGTTCCGTGAAAGGATAAAGCAAAACGAAAAAGGAAACACGGGCATTCTTGTCGTCGTTGGCGTTGGACCCGATAGTCAGCGGAACGACACCGTCCCGGACATCGTGAAAGTTGTGCATGGCCAGGCCGATCTGCTTCATGTGATTGGAGCATTGCATCCGCCGGGCCGCTTCCCGGGCCGCTTGGACGGCCGGGAGGAGCAAAGCGATCAACACGCCGATAATGGCAATGACAACGAGCAGCTCCACGAGCGTAAAAGCGGCAGCGGGCTGCGGTTTCGAAACTTTGAATGAGTTCATGATGATCTCCGATAAAAGAAGTAAAAAAATGTAACACCGACCCAAAGCGTCCGTTCGGGCGGATTTTCGATGATTCTGTTCCGTTTTATTGTGCGGTACGTTCGGTCTTTCTTTTCAGAGTGATATTCAACCTCGGAGGAGACAGGGTACCGTGGTTCCTGTTGGCAAAACCGAACACAAGACCGAATGTTTCTTCGGCCGGTGTGTCGCAAACGATGGCGAAGGAGAGCAGGTTGTTGGTGTCGTTCCGGATGAATTGACAAAGCGCGTCGCTTTTGATCTGGATCGCACCGCTGGGATTGCCGCGGCGGATCGTGAAGTTCCCCAGCGGTTTCCAGTGGGTGGGCAACATTTCATTCCGCTTGTCGTTGCCGGGCAATTGCTCCCAATCCAGGTTCGTTTCCTGCCACATGTCGCCGGTTTCCTCAATCAACCCGTAGATCGTGAATGTCGCGTCCGAAATATACGTCGCATAGCCGATTCCCGTGGGACCGTAGGCGAGGTGAATCGTCGCTCCCAAAATGTCGTCTTTCCGGTCGAAGGAATCCAAGTCGATGCGGAAGAGGGCCTTTCGGTCCGACTTTGCGTCCTCTTCTTTGGAAAGTTTGACGAGCATATAGGCGTCGGTCACACCGCCGGGAAATTGCGTCAGGGCCGTTTCGATCGTGTGGGATTTATTGACGACCCAGGCTTCGTTCCCCTGCCCCGAGGCTGAAGAAAACTGGACGGCTTCGATTTGAGACGAGGAAACCGGCTCACTTTCGACAGCCTGAATGTCCCCGGGGGCTTCAATGGCGATGGATTGCCCTTTTTCCAAAGGAATGGCATCCAAGGCGTCCTTGGGAGCGACTTCGACGTTGCCTTCGATCACGAAGACCGAGGTTTGCTTCTTTTGCGATGTTTGCACACCGAATTTCGTACCGAAATCCTTGATGGCCGCGTGAGGGGTGTCGACCACGAATCCGTTTCCTTCTTTCGTTTCAACGGTCGCGACGAGACCGCCGGAATGGAGGATCGTATATTTATTGTTTTTTATTTCAAACACGCAGGGTCCTTCAAGGGAAACAAGCACTCCGTTATCGAAACGGAGCAGCGCGATCCCTTTTTCCAGATTGAGCACGCAAGCGCCGATGCGGGTTCCCGGCGATGTGATCACGCTGGAATCGTTCCATAGGCAGTTTGTCGTTTCGGCGATGGTGACAAACTCGGCGGGACCTCGAAAAAAGCCGGTCAAAGACAGAGCCGCCAATGTGGCCGAAAGACAAAGAAAAACCGCAACGGCGGGTACCATGAGAAGCCGACCCAAGCGTTTCGGTTTCTTCTCCAAACGGTAAACACACGGCATGGCAACCGCTTGTTCCAGACTGGCGATGGCCTCGACAAGTTGCGTATCCGCAACCTGTTTCGCATCTTCCTCGGCAACGAGCGACAGGGCCGCATGATTGAAGAGGTAATCGACGTGAGCTTCCAAGGCGGCTTGGTCGCTTTTCAGGATTTCCTTGAGGCGATCAAACTGGTCGGCCGTCAGGCTTTCTTCGATCAAATGCTCGTCCAGATCGTGGAGTTCCCGGGAATCGTAGGTCATGGTGGTGGGTGGCGGAGTCAGGAACCCCTCCAGTTTTTTTCTTTTCATCATTGCATTTTTTGTGAAACGCAATCTTTCAATAGCATTCGAGCCCGGCTGAGCAATTGGTAAACGGCCGCAACGGTTTTTTTCGTTTTTCGGGCGATGTCATTGATGTCCAGCTTTTCAAAATAGCGGTCCAAAATCAATTGGCGAAACTTCGGCGGCAATTTTTGCGAACAGTCCTGAAGCGTCACGAGTTTCAGGTCGATTTCCTCGGCGTTTTTCTCCGCAAGGTTTTGCCCGACCAATTCCAGATATTCCTCATCAAAATACACGGGATTCTTCCAATTCCTCCGTTTGAGCCGCAGGATTTCGATTCGAATCATCCCGAAAGCCCAAGCCAAAAAGTCCGAGTCCTGCCGAAAACGTGGAAATTTCGTCCACATGGCCAAGCTGGCTTCCTGGAGCACGTCCTCGACATTTTCGCCGGTCGGGATAAGCGTCTTGGCATACAGGAACATACGCCGGTAGTTCGAGTTGTACAGATGCAGGAACTGTGGCAGGTATTTCCCCGCTTCAATGTTTTCCGTTTGATCTTCCGTCATACCAAGGATTTCCCCTCCAAAAAACCAGAGCGGTCTTCGAGTACCGTCCTAATAGCTAAGAGCACTCCACCAAAACGGCCGCTTTTTGACAGAAAAAATGTTTTTTTTCGAATAAAAGATTGAATGTCGCCAAACGAGCCGTGTCGTCGAACGTGGATATCCCGCCCCATCTTCACCGGAATTTCGCCGGAACAGTTGACATCCGATTACCCACAAGGTAATATTCCCTTAGGCATTTCGCCCCTTCACCCATTTGCCCGATAGGATCGCATGTCTCACCAAAAATTCGCCCGGACCTGCTGCTCACTCATCGTTCTGGCCTTCGTTTTTTCGGCGTCCTTGGTTTTTGCCCAAGAGGCGAAAAAACTCTCTGGAAACCCTGTATTTCCCGGTTGGTACGCCGATCCCGAGGTGATTCTCTATGGCGACACCTACTGGATCTTCCCGACGTATTCGGCCCGATATGAAGAGCAGATTCATTTCGACTGCTTTTCCTCAAAGGATCTGGTCAACTGGACCAAACACGAGCGAATTCTCGATAACACCGAAATCAAGTGGGCCAACCGGGCCATGTGGGCTCCGAGCGTGATAGAAAAAGACGGCAAATACTATTTCTTCTTCGCCGCCAACGACGTCCACCCGAACCAGGTCGGCGGCATCGGTGTCGCTGTGGCCGACAAACCGCAGGGACCGTACAAAGACCTGATCGGCAAGCCGCTGCTCAGTGAAAACGTCAACGGCGCCCAGCCCATTGATCAGTACGTTTTCAAGGACGTCGACGGCACCTATTATATGGTCTACGGCGGTTGGCGGCACTGCAATATCGTGAAGCTCAAAGATGATTTCACGGAAATCGTGCCCTTCGACGACGGCGAAAAATACAAGGAAATCACGCCGGAAGGTTACGTCGAAGGCCCCTGTTTCTTTCATCGTAACGGAAAATACTATTTCATGTGGTCTGAAGGCGGTTGGACGGGCCCCAATTACAACGTCGCCTACGCCATTTCCGAGTCCGTGCTCGGCCCTCATAAACGCATCGGCAAGATCATCGAACCGGACACCGCCATCGGCATGGGGGCCGGACATCATAGCGTGCTCCATATCCCAAGCATTGACCGCTGGTACGCCGTTTACCACCGTCGCCCGCTGGGTGAAACCGACTCCAGCCACCGCGTGACCTGTATTGACGAAATGTTCTTCAACGAAGATGGAACCATCAAGC
>JBEBTM010000393.1:0-4694 GCA_040393745.1 Thermogutta terrifontis
CATCACTAGGGCGGCGCCGAGATGCTTTTCCGTACAATCAAGACAAGAAGAACGAACGGGATTTTCCTCGACTTCGTCCTGCTTGTTCCGTCGACAGCCGCACTTCTTCGAGACTTTGATCTGCGTTTCGGAAACGCCGTCGCTGTGCCGATGGGCCATTTGACAGCAAACGCCGTGATAATCGTTCGAACGCCGGAGATGCCGCTGCTCGAAGTTTTCGCCGCAGCGCTCGGCGTAAAGAATCTCGTCGCCGTAAATCGTGCATTTATAGGCGCCGTGGCCGTCGCACTCGATGAAACGCTGCGTGTCGTCGGCCAAATCATACTCGACCGTGAACGGTTCCTCGTTCTCGCCGATCCATTCTCCGGAAATCAAAATTTTCTGTGGGGCGTCGGCCCTGTACGAAACCCGGTAGATGAAGGTTCCCGGCAGTTCAATCCGGTGGTCGCCGTCCGTATCGTGGACATGAACCAAGTCCTGGATTTCCCCGACGCAGAGCCGGTCCTTGTACACGAATCCCGTTCGGGCAAGACGCAAGGAAACCGGAACCGACAAGGAATCGAGCGACGGGCCGTCCATGCGATAGAGCCGGTAAACGCCTGTATCATCCATTGCGACGAAGGAAACATGCCAGCCGGATTCGTCCTGCCAACAAGTCGGAGAACATTCGACTTGACCGTGCGGAAAGCCGGTTTCAAGATGTCGTAGTTCTCCATCGTCGATTTGAAAGAATAACTTCCAACAGCGCTCCGGGCAGTCGTCGGCTTGAGCAAACAAAAGAATTCGACGACCGTCACGGTCGTAAGTCAAAAATGGCATGTGAGACAATGTCATGTTTTTAGCAGTTGTAATAACTTGTTGATTCCGTGCCGGTCGGAAATCGAATGACGTTGCCGTCCTTGCATCCGATTTCAAGCTGAAAAACCCAGGTATATTTGTACGCGGTCGCCGAAATGGAGTTCGGCAATCCGACCAGCTTGCCGTTTTCATCGACACATCCTCGCCGAATCGGGACGTAGCCGGTATAATTGTTCGTTAACCGCCAGTAGCGGTTCGGTTTCGCTACGCCGTCGCCTTGGTACTGTGAGAGATTCCATGCCGTCGTCGTCGAAGTCGTGTGAGTCACCAGCGTATACGGCTTGCAACAGCAACACGTTCCCTTCGAATTATCGTCGGTCGTCAAGTCGAACTTGCCGCCGTTGTGAACATTCAATTTGCCTTCGTCGTTAAGAGTGAGTCGTCCTGCCGTCATAGGTCGTCGCAAGCCTCCACTTCCATTACCTCGTTAATCCAGCCCAAGACCAGCTTGTCGTCGTTATCGTAATGAGCGTACCCGAAAGTCGCCTTGCTCATGGCCCCGAGATTGGGACGTTTCCATTGGTGCGGCGATTCGGTCGGGTCGACGTCCTCTTCGAGTTTTTCATCGGTCATGGCGTCGGTCACCTTGTAAACCCAGGTCGCCGCCTTTTCATTGTCGCCCTGTTCGCCTTGGGTTTGCTCCAGCTTGACGGGAAACAAAGTCGACCGACCGCTTCCGATGCGAATGATACTCCAACGATCATTCGTCGAATCGTCGCTCCACAGGACTTCGGTGTGACCTCCTGAAACGAGATACGACGTTTGATCTTCTTCAATGTCACAAAAACGCAGTTTCGGTTTGTCATCTTCACCGGAATCCGGGTCGGGCGTGACTTTGACCTTGGCAATTGTCGTCCCATAAACGCAGGCCCGGACGCACATGTCCGGGGCGGCATCCTCCTGCAAAATGGCGAACTTGCCCTTGTGTTCCTTCTTCGGCGCTACGCCTTTGAAGATAATTCGTTCCAGAAATATGTCGAGTTCCTTCGTTTCGAGCGGGCCGTCCAGACCAAGAACGTCGAAGCGTTGCAAGGTTTTTCCCGTCGTATTGACGACATGGACGAACAGCGAATCAAAACCCGCTCCGTGCGGAGCAAGGTTCAAACGACGATTCCGAACGACCTGGGCCGCATCGACCATCGCGTTGTAGGCCGTCGCCGGAATGACGAGCGGCTCGCCGGAGCGGACATGACGAAAAGGATTAGCGCCCATGAAGATGACAATAAAGGGGATGATTCTTTGAAAATTTCCGCAACCTTCGCTTATTCGTGGTGTTCAAATATCCATGCGAGAAAAACGCTGCCGTAAATGGCCTTGATCTGAAACAGCGATTTGGCTAAAATGCTCGTAAGTCCGTGCGAAATAGAACGATAGGAGATCGACCATGAAAGAAACATTGCTGACACCGTTTGCCAAAGTCATGACGGACATTGCCCTGATCGTCCTTTTGTTGGCCTGTTACATTACCGGCGAAACCGGCGTTTTTGAGACGAATTGGTCTATTTGGATCAGCACACATGCCATCGTCGGGATGCTTATGTGCCTCGCGATGGGCCTTCACGTCTGGCAGCATTGGAAAATGATCAAGGCTTTCACGAAGAAAAAAGTGATTCTCCGAAATTTCATTACGTTTTTGAGCATCGTGTTCTTCGTCCTGGTCGCTTTCAGCATTGCGCTCATGGTTTGGCCGACACACCAGACGCTTGAAATTCACCACGCGGTTTCGATTCTATTTACCAAACTCATGTTCGTTCACGCGATTGTGCAGTTCCCGTCGATGATGCGATTGATTCGCAGGAGCAGGACAAGTAAAACAACTTGCGCTGTGGAAGCATGAATCAGCCGATCCCCAGTGAGTAGAAATTGAGACCTTGATAAACTTTTTCGACGTAGGCTTCGATGGGAATTTTGACCGTGACGTTGCCGCGTTTCAGGTCGGCCCAACGCACCCACAAATAATCCCAACCGTATTTGAACGGAATCGTCATACTGCCGACGCGGACGTTCCAGGCGTTCGGCGAAACGGCGAACTTGAAGGTCATCTCGGCGGCTTTATCACCCTGTTTGTATCCGCCGCTCGCCCCAAGGAAACGCACTTCGCCCACGGAAAACCCGCGAAAGGGCGAGGAATTCACGCATCCGTAAGCACGGGTCAGGAAGGCGACATAACTGGACGTTAAAAACCACGGATAGAAATAGGCCGTCTCGCAGAAGGTTGAAACCGCCGTATCGATGTCGACGCCTTCGACGCCGTCATTGGTCACGCCAATGAGACCGCCGTAATTCCGGGGGCTCATGCCGTTCGCCGCCCAGCCGCCTCGAGTTCCGAGCGAGCAGGTCATCTTCGTTTGCGAGCCGGACACCTCGAACGACACGGAGCGATTGAATTCGTTTTCGAGGGCTTCAATCGCATAGCGAACCCGGCCGATGTACAGTTTCTCGGCACCGCCGGAATCCTCCTCGACGTCGATGCTGTCGATGTCGGGATCATTTCCGTAATTATTATTCAGGGCATGCCACGCCTGCTGCATGGAGTTGTAGCCGCGCAGTTCGAAGACATGCTCCCGCGTTCCCGACGTCTTGTTGATCGAAATTCGCGACCCGTAGGCGGGAACGGCGCCGTTGAGTTTGTCGCGGCTCCCAAACGTGTCAGGATTGTTGTACACGACATGGCCGGTATAAAAACCGTCGCCGCTTTGCGATTCGTCGACGCTGATGTCGCCGATATGGAGCCGTCCCGAGGTTTGGGCCGTCGACCGGATATGATTTTCCAGCCGGGCCAGAGCCGCCTTCGCCGAGTCGCTCTTGATCCGAAAAAGCCGTTCATGGGAACCGCTCTTTCGGCCCTCCGACATTTTTTCGCCGTAAGATTCGAACAAATCGTCGGCGATTTTCTTCTTGACCTTCGGGCTTGGCGACTTGAACGTCACCGTACCGTAATAGAGGCCGTTGACGTTCTTATCTTCCTCAAGGGCGACGTCGCCACGCTCCAAATCCTCCGGCTCCGCCAGGCCCTCGGCGAAGGTCTGAAACGCCGCCTTTGCCTCATCCGGGCCTTCGTTCGGGTTGCACTTGACGTAATATCGTTTCGTAATTGTCTCGACGTCCTTGCCGGTCGAACTCGTGAAACCTAAAATTTCTTCAATCTTCATGCAAAAGCCCTTCCTCCATTTGATGCGATATCCCGTAAGTATCGTGTCTGCTTTTGTAGTTCCTTCGACATGGAACCGTCGCCCGCCATTTCGTCGCCGGAGTCCGGCTCGTCGGGAACCTCCGTATCCGCCGCGTCGGTATCGGCTTTGTCGGCCATCTTTTGCAGATGCTTTTCGCTTTTTTCCGTTGCCTTGGCGACCCGGTCCATGACCGACGAGGCGCCCATGCTGGCAATCGCCGCCGCGCTGAACGATCCCGAAACGGAAACCTTTGAACCGAGATCGGTGTTCACCGAAAACCCTTTGATCGCCTCTTGGACCTTGTTTTGCAAGCGTTCGGCCAAAGATTGTGATTCTTCTGCCTGCGGCGTCTGTTGCGGATTTTTGGCCCGATTGATCGCCTCGTCATAGGCGGCTTTGGCGGCGTCGAGTTCTTTTTGTTGCGCCGCGAGTTTCGCCTGATACGCCGAATCCCGGTTTTTACCGCTCGCTTCAAAGTCGCTTTTCAGAATGTCGAGCGTGCCGTCCTTTTCCGACTTGAGCGACGACATTTTATCGTCGCGTTTTTTCTGGATTCCTGTCAGAGCCTGGCTCTTTTGGGCTTCGCGCTCCTTCGATTGGCGGTTATAATCCTCATTGATGATGTTGGCCATCTCATTCGGATCGAGGCCCTCCATCTTGGCG
>JBEBTM010000394.1:0-4684 GCA_040393745.1 Thermogutta terrifontis
AGAAAGCCCGGGCCGGTTCAAGATCAAATCGAAAACTTGTTAGCCGACTGTGCCGTTCGATGTGTCCGATCCTGCCCGGCCTTGACAGGACGCGGTTTCTCTGTAGAATGCACTTCAGTTTATCGGGTAGGTAGCTCAGTAGGTAGAGCAACGGACTGAAAATCCGTGTGTCGGCGGTTCGATCCCGCCCCTGCCCACTTTTTCTAAACTCTTGCTGAATCAAGCGATACTGATACCTGTCGACAGCGCGGCACTGGAGTTGCTACTCTTGGGTCAACTTGACCCAAGTTTTGGCAATTTAGGTAAAGGAGCCTCGCTATGTCTGTCAGAAAACAGGTTAAATCGTTCCCGAAGTATCAGATTCACAAAGCAAGCAATCGCGCCTGCGTTTGGTGGCGCAGTAAGCGACATTATCTTGGTGTCGCTAATTCTCCCGAAAGCATCGAAGCGTACAACCAGTTCATCGCCGAGATCGCCCGGTCCAAAGGGAATTTCAATCCGGACTTGGAATCTTCCGGCGATTCTTCCGGTTCCAATCAGAGCATCACGGTCGGAGCCCTCATGGCTTCATACTTGCCACGGATTCAGCCGGAAGTTACGCCGAAGGAGTTCGACAACATCAAGTATTCATTTCGGCCTCTTCGCAAACTCCACGAGCACACGCTTGTCGACAAGTTCGGACCGAAAGCCCTAAAGCAAGTACGCCAAGTGATGATCGACGACGGCTTGACCCGCAAGGTCATCAACCAACGTATCGGGAGAATCCGGCGTCTTTTCAGATTTGGCGTCGCCGAAGAAATGGTTTCCGCGTCAACACTCCATGCTCTACAGGCTGTCGACGGTTTGCGAGAGGGGCGATCTGCCGCGCCGGACAACGAACCGATCAAGCCGGTTTCGGACGACCAGATCAAACTTCTGGAACCGTATCTCTCCAATGTCGTCGCGGCGATGCTGAAGATCCAGCGTTTGACCGGCGCTCGCCCCGGTGAGGTTTGCAGGATGCGGGCTTGCGATATCGACATGTCCGGCGATGTTTGGTTTTACTCCCCATACAAGCATAAAACCCAATGGAAGGGGAAGAGTCGCGTCATTCCGATCGGCCCCCAAGCTCAGGATGTTTTGAAGCCGTTTCTTGATCGCTCGGCGGAAACCTACCTGTTCACGCCGCAGGAATCCTATACATGGTATCGGGAAAACCGTACGCCGGACATGGCGCCTCGTAAGACGAAAATTTTTCCGTCGGAGTTGCGGCGGCGGGAGAAATACAGGAAAATCAAGAAGCCTGTTCGTCGACTACGTTCGCATTTTACGACAGGCTCCTACGATCGGGCCGTGGAACGGGCTATTCTCCGAGCGCAGAAGTTCGGCGTGAACATCGAGTATTTCGCTCCGAACCAAGCCCGACATGCACGGGCAACGGAGATTCGCCGAGATCACGGAATCGAAGGAGCGCAGGTCGTTTTAGGTCACGCCAAGGCTGACGTCACGCAAGTTTATGCGGAGCGCGACTTACAGAAAGCGGCGCAGATCGCCCGTGAGTCCGGGTGAGTTTTTTGATTGTTGAAGGTGTCGCCATGCCCAAACCATCGCCGATCTGGATCGCCGAGGAATCGCTCGATTCCTATGTCTACGTCCTGCTGAACGCTTATGTTCCATGGACTTGCGGCGATTCTTCGCTCCTGTTTCATGCCCGGATCGGCGATGATGTCTTCAAGGTCAATGCAAGCGAGGCTCATGATTTCATCGTTCGTCATCAGGACCACACTTTCATCACTTACGATGCCATTGCCTTTCATGCCGCTTGCTTGGCGGTGGCGAGTAATGACGACGAAAGGCGGGCTGTCTGGGATTTATCCCGCCGGTTCCGCTTGTGGGACCTCGCCCTGCTGGAAATGCGGATTGGCTACGCATCCACGGGCATTGTGAAGAAAGTCGAAAAGGCGAAGGGGCTGGAGGCGATCGTTTCGGAAAGACGCCCCGGCAAAAACCTTCCGAGCGAACCGACCGAGTTGTTGGGATGCTTTCGAGACATCATGCAAAATCAAGTTCAATGGGCTCTCGACAATCTTCCGTTGTTCCATACCTTCCGGGACGAGCAGAACATTCCGGAGCCGGTTTCGACCGATACTTATTGTGACATTTTGGACTCGGCTCGTGCCAGCCGGTATGACGGGGTTCCCATCCCGGAAAACGGAACCATTGATTGGCCGGGCAGTTTGGATGATGTTTCGTCCTTCCGTCGCCGCGATCTCGCTCTGACGGGAACCAGCGGCCCGTTCGGCATCGGAATCGATCTTCAGTCGGCGATCGTTGCCGACCACCTGAATCATCCGGCGAAGGCTGATCGACCGACCTTGACGGAGGAATCGCTCCACTATGCGGAATCGACTTTCCAGCAAATCTCAACACGTTTTCGGGAGCCCTCCCTGAAAGAATGTTTTGAATGGACCGAGACTCGTGATTTTCTTTCGATCATCAAGCGGGACTCCAATGGGGGCGTGTGCAAGAATCCCGATCCATGGTCGAAGAGACTCCTTTCCATTTGCGAGAACCGCCAAACTTTCATCACGGCTCCATTGACCCGCCCAACGGATCGAAAGGGCGAACTTTCGACTTTGGCAGCCGACCGGCTCGATGATCGTTTCCTCGGCCAACCCTTGATGGATTGGCTGAAGCTCGAAGCGGCTTCCAGTCTTTTGCTGTGCCACGAGAAAGAACGTCTTTTTCGTTACGATTCTTTTCCTTCTGTTCACTCACTTGTACCGGAAGTTCTGTATGGGGATGAACCGATTCTCCAAGCGGCACCAGGACACACGTTCGTTCACCTCAAGTGGAACGACCCGTTGATCCACACTCTGAAATGCAGCGTGTTCGCGGCCTATTTGCTTCATCGGCGATACGATCCTACTACTGGACAACTCTACAGAGAGACGCCAAGCTACTCCCAAAAACTTCGTTCCAGTAGTTATGCCAAGGACGATGCCGACAAATTAGCGATCATTATCGACGGCCTGCCGCCCGAAACGATTTTCCAGATAAGAACGGAGACATCGGAATCCTTCAGGCTTTCGGAGTCTTTCGACGCTTATGCGAAGCGAATGGAACGATGTGTCGGCAAGTTGCTTTCAAGGTTTCTGGACTTGCTTTACTGGTCGGTTCTTGCCGAGGAGTTCAGTCCCTTGATGACAGCCGCCGAATTGCCGCCGTCAACAATACCGATGTCAAGAAACAAGGCTGGAAGGGGTGAATACGGCACGAAAACATTCAAGGATTCGCCTTTTTTCTTCCGTTCGCCCAATATCGACGAATTGATGCTGGCTACGGTGTCCGCGCATTTCGACTCCAAGGACTTGGCGGCCGAAAGCGAGATCGCTTCTACCGCCCTGAACGCCCGAAATCGTTATACCGGTTGGAGCCTGATCAATCACCTGCACGGCACAAAGAATGAATACTTTCGCTCACGTGGTCGTGCCGAGCATGACAGCTTCCTGGAAATACGACAAACGTCTTCCGGGATGAAGGAATTCGATTTCCAGAAAAAGCTCGTCATGTCCAATACGGTCAGTTGCACGTGCCGGGTTGGCAAGCCGATTTATTATTACGAGTTGATCGATTTCGATGCCCGGCAGCTTGCCGAAGATGTCAAAGCATTCGTTTCCTACGCGATGCTGTCGGTCGGATACGACATCGTTTTGGCGGCGCAAGGTCATCTTGTCGTTCAGGTCCCCTTGGATGAAGTCGAGGAGCGTCTGCCGGAAATTGAAAAGTTGTACGGCGATGCCCTGACGCGGATTCTGTCCACGGCCTTTCCTGTGACAAACGCTCCGGTCAGCGTCCATGGGTATCTCGTCGCCCCGGAAGTGATGTGCAAGGCGAGCCCGGCCTGGCCGACGGCGGACACGAAAAAATTCTAAAAAAGGCCGAAAAAAATCTTGACGCATTGGTTGCGTTGTGTGTAATAGAGGCGTTCATCGTATCTGCCTTTTAGATGGCGTGCGTTGATTCCTTGGCAACAAGGTTATCCGCTGGGGGCGGTGAACTGCCCGATAGATTGTTGTAAATCCTGTCTATTGGTCTTGGTTCTGAATCGGAATATTCGATAAGCGGCTCGCACATACGCGAGCCGGGCCCGGTCGAGACGGCGTTATCGAACTCTATCCGGTTCAGACACGAATCCACTCGACAACAGGAGCTTTGGATTACCAAAGCGGTGTTGTCGTGCGCATTCATTCTTTCGCTTTCTGCGCAACTTCTCCTCTTGAGTTCTCCAAAAGCTTTGTCTTTTTCGCTTCACGCATGTGCATAGGAGTCAACCATCATGCGTATTCCTATTGGCAAAGTAGCCGACCATTTGGGCATTAACGTCCACCATTCGACCGTGATTCGCTGGCACCAAAAGGGTGTCGTCATCGGCGGCCAAAGAATCGTCTTACCGGCGATGCGGCTTGGTCACCGTCTTTATGTGGACGAAACCGACCTCGCGGAGTTCGTCGGCCATCTGAATAACAAGCCGGTCGAAGAGATCAAGTCGCCGCAGCGCCCGCCGCAAGTCGACGCCAGTAAGATTCTCGACCAATTCAACATTTAACAAGAGGAGACAGATCAATGACTAAAAAAGCAAACTCAATGGAAGCCTCCGACCAACGCCCCAATTCCCTCGGGGAACTCCAGGAAATTTCCATCG
>JBEBTM010000395.1:0-4663 GCA_040393745.1 Thermogutta terrifontis
GCACCTCGGCTAAACAATCAATTCAACCCCAACATGAGGATTGATTATGAGCACTCTGTTGTTTGAACCTCCGGCGGCGAGCACTCGTTCGTTCGGGGAGGAACTGCAAGCGTCGATGGCCACGGTGCGTCTGCAAATCAAATGGTTTGGAACACGGCGGAGCGTCACCGCTTCCCAGAAGCACCGGGCCGCCGACATGTTTGACGCGGAAAGCAAGTTCGTTTCCATGGGAAAGAAACTGCTCGATACCCAGCACCCGGCGTGGAAAAAACTCGTCGCGGTCAGGGGTAACGTCTTGAATGCGTGGCGCAATTCGTCCCTGCCGTTCCCGGAACCCGGCATCCGACTCATCAAACGTCGCGATCTCGATGGCTTCACGGCGAGCATGAATTCGTTGCGCGATGATCTCCGTGACGCGGAGCGGGAACTCGACAATCATTACGATGAAATCCGCTCGGCGGCGAGGGAGCGGCTCGGGCGGCTTTACAATCCGGACGATTATCCGGCAAGTATGGTCGGACTTTTCGAAGTTTCCGTCGATCACCCGAACGTCGAAGCCCCGGAGTATCTTCGCATGCTGTCCCCGTCGCTCTACCGGCAGGAGGCCGACCGCGTTCGCACGCGCTTCGATGAAGCGGTCCGTCTGGCGGAAGAATCCTTCCTCGGCGAACTGTCGAAGCTCGTCGAACACCTCACGGAACGGCTCTCAGGCTCCGACGACGGCAAGCCGAAAATCTTCCGGGATACGGTCGTCACGAACCTCGTCGAATTTTTCGAACGGTTTCGCCGTTTGAATATCGGATCGTCCGACGAACTGGATCGCATGGTCGCCGAGGTCCGCCAGATCGTCGGCGACACGACGGCGAACGATTTGCGCAACAGCGAATCGCTCCGGCAACATGTTTCCAGCGAGTTGTCCCGCGTTCAGGCCAGTCTCGACGGCATGATGGTCGACCGGCCCCGCCGCAACCTCATCAGGCCCCGAGCCGGGGCGGGCGGTAAGTGCCAGTCCGGCTCGGACCTTCGCGAGAAGTAATCCGCTCCGCGTTGCTACGCTCGTTTTCACAAACTTCAACCCTCAACCTGAATTCCAGTCATGGATATCATTGTCAAGCCGACCGGCGTGTTCATTGGGATTTACAGCGATTCGTTCGACTACGGCGTGTTCGGCAGACCCCGAATCCGTCGGGCTTCGCATGTCGAACCGGACGATGAAGGCCGTTGGACCGCCGACCTTTTTCCCGTCGGTGGTCCTGTGCTTGGACCGTTCGACAAGCGGAACGAGGCGATTGATGGCGAACTCGAAATGCTCAACCTCATGCTGAATGAGATTGAGTCCGTCGACGATCAACCAGTACGCTGGCAAGCGTACCACGTCAGAACCGGGGCTGCAAGTCCTGCTCATTCATTTCCTCAACAATTAAAGGAACCAAACTCATGAAAACCACTCTCAACCGCTCCGACCTGTACCGGTTTGAGCGACTCGTGTCGAAGCTCGTCAAGCCAAGCGAACTTCCCGCGACCATTGCGTTCGCCTCATGCTCCGACGACCTGCAATTCGTGGCATTCACGGATGCTGCGATGCTGACGTTCACCGTACCTTACGTTGAAGCATCGGACCCGTTCACGCTGCCTTGGGCGACCGTGAAAGAGCTTGCGTCCAAGAAGAATGGCGAGGTCGGTCTCGACATGAACGATAAATCCGTGACGGTCTCCTGGAATGTGAACGGTATTCCGCAACGGAAAACTGTTCCATCGCTCGGATTGTTGAACAAGCGGTTTCCCACGAAGCCAGAGAGTACGGTCACGCACTCGATCGCGTTGTTCGATGCGCTGCATGATGCCGTGAAATGCGTCGATCCCGAGAATACTCAATACTCGCTGGGAAGCATCTGCCTGCGGGGTTCGAAGGCCCAGGTCATTTCGACCGACGGACGCCAGGCTCTCCTTCAGGACGGCTTCAGTTTCCCGTGGGAGAACGACGTGCTGTGTCCGGTGGCGAAAATCTTCGGCTCGAAGGAACTCCGGGAGTGCGATGACACGGCTCGCATCGGTTTCGAGAGCGAGTGGATCATGTTCGAAATCGGCCCGGTTCGGTTCTGGTTCAAGCAGATTGACGGCAAGTTTCCGCAACTGGATCAGTTCACGAAGAACATCGACCACTTCACCTGGTTGAATGTCGACCCGTCCGACAAGGTTTTCGTTTCGGATCGGCTCGACAACCTTCCGGGCAAGACGGATCGGGAATCCCCGGTCTATGTCGAACTGAACGGCCAAGTTGCTGTTCGGGGGTATGACCAAGTTCAACAGACGGCGACGGAACTTCGGCTCGCGAAATCGCGTTACGACGGCTCGAACGTGACGATGCCGGTCAATCGCCGGTTCCTGAAGAACGCACTCGGCTTCGGAATCAACCGCCTCGGTTTCAATCCCGGTGAACGAACGCCGTTGGTCGGATACGGTAATCGGAAAACCTTTGTCATCATGCCGCTGGAGGGCGACGAGCCGAAAGTCGAAGCCGACAAGATTACGGTGTTGGCGTCCAATATCAAAACGTCGGTGCCGTCGAAGATCGACAGGCCGGTCAAGGAGAAGGTCAACGCTCCCGCCGTAACTGTTGCGGCTCGGCGTGTTCGTCCGACCGTGAAACCGTCGCACTTGTCGACCGAGCAAATGGATGTGATCGCCGCCTCGGAGGGTTTGTGCCAGACGCTGGCCGATACGCTGCGTATCACACGGCGGCTCGTGCGGAACCTGAAGCAACAGCGCAAGCAGAACCGCCTGATGCGGGCGACCATCACCTCGCTCAAGCAGTTGCAGAACGTGTAGATTTTTGTCAACAGATAACGCGGACGGATCCAGGTATTTTTGAACATCATCTGCGGACATCCGCGTTCATTTATTGACCAGCCCCCAACCATCAACGGAGAACATTCAAATGCCATTGAAAATCAATGTCGGTGTCTGCAAGAAGACCGGGCTGCCGGACTACGGCTCGGCTGGGTCGCATTGCGACATCGAACTCGAAATGGATCACTCGATCCTCAACGATCCGGGCGAATTCCAGCGGCGAGTGCGTCACGCGTACGGTCTGTGCCGTCAAGCGGTCGAGGATGAACTCGCCGGACTCGGTGGAAAGGTCGTCAAGACAAGCGAGCCGCCGACGCCACCGCCGAAAACGGAATACCGGAATTCGAAACCGCCGGAACAAAACGACAACCGCTTCCTCGCCACGCCGAAGCAGATGAAGTTCATCGGGCAACTTTGTCGTGGCATCAAAGGACTCGACAATCGGCGTTTGGACGCCTACTGTCAAGAGGAGTTCGGCAAGTCGTCGAAACAGCTTTCGCCTCGGGACGCGTCGAAGTTGATCGACATGCTGAAGGACGCCAAGGAGAAAGGGGGCTTGGCATGACCGGGCTTTCCTTGCTCGACTTCCTTCGGGAGACATCACCGCCGGAACCGGTACAGAACGTTTGGGACTACGTTTCCGCATCCCGGCTGACCTTGTGGGGCAAATGTCCGCTGGCGTTCCGGCGACGCTACGTCGACGGAATCGAGTCGCCGTCGACGCCGAGCTTGTTCGTCGGTAAGGTCGTTCACGGCGTTTTGGAACACGTCTACCGCTGTTTGGACGTGGGAACGCTCCCAACCAGCGGACGACCTTCCGGCCTTCGTTGAAGCGGCGTGGATGCGGTCGACCGAGTTGGAACCATGCTTTTTCGACGATGATGTTCATGAACGGAAATGTCGTCAACAGGTTCACGATCTGACGACGGCGTATTTGTCCGAAATCAATATCGTCGAGGAAAAACCGGGCGCCATCGAGAAACGTTTCGAAGTTCCGCTGATCGATCCCTCGACCGGCGAAGACCTCGGCATTCCCTTGGTTGGCATCGTCGACCTGGTTCTCGACGGCATGGATGGTCCGGTGATCGTGGATTTCAAAACGGCGGCATCGGCTTCATCCAGTTGCCAAGTGCAGCATGAAGTCCAGTTGACGGCCTACGCCTATCTGGTTCGTGAAGTCTTCGGACGTGACGAATCGGCGTTGGAAATCCGGCAGTTGGTCAAGACCAAGACGCCGAAGATCGTCGTCCATCGCTTCCCGCCGAGAACCGACGAGCATTTCAGACGGTTCTTCGGAGTCGTGCGGGAGTACCTCGATTCGTTGGATCGGGGCGTGTTCAATTATCGGTCCGGCTTCGGTTGCATGATGTGCGACCAGGCCAGGAGTTGTGCTTCATAAAACTCAAACAAAGGAGGTGAAATGGACAAATTTGTCTCTTTGGCAGTGCTGGTCGCCGTTGTGATTTTTGGATCAGTGGCGACAGTGGAAGCGGCGCCGCCGGTCAAGGCCGTCAAAACTCTGACTCCGCAAGTCAAAATCATGGCCGGTAAGATCGGTAACGGTGTGTCCGGCTTCCTGTGGAAGAACAAAGGCACGATCACGACCGGCGTTGTACTGACAACCTTCGCGGTCAATCCTGCGCCCTTTGTTGAAAGGGCGACGACCGTTGCGACCGCGGCGACGGAAAAGACCATCGAAACCGTCGTGCCGTCGATCGGAAAAACCGTTACGGCATCGACCGGGTTTCGGGGCGATTGCGTCGCTCTCCTCGGCCTGCTCGGGTTGGGCGTTGCTTTCCTGATTGTCAAAGAT
>JBEBTM010000396.1:0-4660 GCA_040393745.1 Thermogutta terrifontis
GTTCCAGCTTGAAGCCATCGGTAAACCGGGCATCGAGGCCCTTCGAAGCGCTTTGAAGAGTCCGAATTCCGAGGTTCGTTTTCATGCGGCCACCTCGCTGGCCTATCTCGGTGACAGCACACCGGCCCGGATCCTGGCCGAGTTGGCCAAAAACGAGCCGGCGTTCCGTGTCTACTGCCTCAACGCCCTGAGCGTCATGCGGCACGACATCGAGGCGGCCATTTGCCTCCAGGAATTGCTCCATGTTCCCAGCGCGGAAACCCGGTACGGGGCGTTCCGGGCCTTGCACCACCGGGATCCCAATGACCGAACCATCCGGGGCGAAAACCTGGGTCGGCAATTCAGCTATCACGGTGTGAGCAGCACGGGTCCTTCGATGGTCCATCTCTCCCGGGCCAAGCGTCCGGAAGTCGTTCTTTTCGGGAACGATATTTACCTCAAACAGCCTTTCGTCCTGGATGCGGGCCCGACCCTTTTGGTCAACGGACAGAATCCCGGCGAAGTGACCATCACCCGGCTGACCGTCAACCAACTCGATGAAAAGCGGACCGTGCCGAACGATCTGGATGTCGTCATCCGAACCATCGTCGAACTCGGCGGAACCTATCCCGACGTGATGCAGATGCTCTGCCAGGCCGATATGACCCGTTGCCTTTCCTGCAGGCTTGAAATCGATTGCCTGCCCGAAGCGAACCGGGTGTACCGGCGTGTCGAAGGGTATGAAGACGAAGGATCGGAAGAACAGCTTGTCGGCGAACCGCCGACCGCGAAGAAAAAAACGGCCTGGCAACGGATGAATCCCGTGAATTGGTTCGGTTCGGACGATAAATCCGAAGAAAAAACGGCGGCCGGTTCGCGAAATGTCAAGTGATGTTCGTTTCTCCGTCAACAACGCCATTATTAACGCAACAACAACTATTCCGTGCTTCGCGCCATTGAACTTTCCGGATTCAAGAGTTTTGCGGACCGCACTCGCATGGAGTTTGCGGACGGTATTTCCGCGCTCATCGGTCCCAACGGATCGGGAAAGTCCAACATCGTCGACGCGATCAAATGGGTGCTCGGCGAACAGAGCATGAAAAAGTTGCGTGGCAGCGATGCGACCGACGTGATCTTCAACGGAGCCGCGGGACGCGCCGCCATGGGGGCCGCCGAAGTGACGCTGACCTTCGACAATCGGACCCGGATCTTCGACCTGGATACGCCGGAAGTCCATATCACCCGTCGCATCTACCGCAGCGGTGAAGGCGAATATCTCATCAACCGGCAAGGTTCCCGGCTCAAAGACATCAAGGATCTACTCAGCGGGACGGGCCTGGGAACGCAGGCGTACAGCATCATCGAACAGGGTCGCGTCGAAGGGCTTTTGCAAAATTCGCCTGTCCAGCGCCGCGTAATTTTCGAGGAGGCCGCGGGGATCAGCCGTTTTAACGCACGTAAACAGGAGGCGATGCGGCGTTTGGAGCGGGTCGACCAGATGATGGTTCGCATTTCGGATATCGTCTCCGAAGTCCAACATCAACTGCAAACGGCGAGAAACCAGGCGGGCAAGGCCCAGCTTTACCGAGAATATTCGTCACGATTACAGGAGATACGCCTCCGCGCCGGCCGAGAGGATTATCGCCGCTGCGCCGCGAAGATCGAAAAATTGCAGGTCGAGGTCGATCAAATGAACGCCGCGGCCGAAGGTCTGACGTCGAATGTCGAAGAAGGCGAAGCGATCTTGACCCGATACAATTCGGAAATCGAGACCGTGGATTTGGAACTTCGTCGCTTCGAGAGCGACATCGCGGCAATTCGGCAACGGATTTCCGGCGAGGAATCGAACATCGACGTCTATAAGGCGCAAGTCGAGGAACTCGAGGCCGACATCGTCCATAACGGTCGTCAACTCGTTGATTTGAACGACAGGAGCGGCGACATCGAAGACATGATGCAAAAGACGGCCGAAGAACTCCGCAAGGCCCGGCGCTCGACGGAAGATCAGGCGTTGTCGTACAGAAAACTGCTCGTCGAAGGGAATGTGTTCGAAAATTCCTCGAAGGAAAAACGCGAGGAGAAAAACCGAATCCTGAAAGAAATCGAAACGATCACCCGGCAAAGCGCGAAGCTCGCCGGTTCCATCGACGGACTTGAATCGAAACGAACGGCGTTGCAAAGCAGCCGGGAACAGAGCGGAGCCCGGCTTGAAAAACTCGAGGAAAAGAACCGCGAACTCGCCCTGCAGGCCGCCTCGCTCAAAGAGGATGTTTCCTCCTTGGAAGTCGCGGCGTCGCAAAAACTCGCACAGATTGACGAGGCCAAACAGCGAAAAAGCGCAGCGGCCAAGGACCTCGCCCGACTGTCACAGGAACTTTCCGAACAAAAACAACGGCAAAGCGGCATGCGGGAGCGCATTTCCGTGCTGGAAGAACTCATCCGCAAAAACGAGGGACTCAATCCCGGTGTGAAGGCCGTTTTGCAGCAATCGAGGGACGAGGAAAGTCCTTTTCGGTACGTTTTCGGCCTTGTCGCCGATTTGTTTCGTGTGGACGTGGAAGCCGCATCGTTGATCGAGTTGGCCCTGGGGCCCAACGCGCAGAAGATCGTGGTTTCGCCCAAGCGGGAGTTGTTCAAACACACCGAACAGCACGCCGCCGAATTCCCCGGACGGGTCACCTTGACCTGGCTCGATCCGACGCAAAAGGCGGAACCTTGGGACGGCTTTACCGGCAAACCCGGCGTGATCGGTCGCGCGGACCGGTTCGTCAAGGCCGACCCGAAATTCGCGGAGCTTGTTCACCGTCTGCTGGGCAAAACCTGGATCGTCGAAAATATCGCCGTGGCCCGAAAATTGTACAAGGAGAGTGACAATCTCACACAATTCGTAACGATTTCCGGCGAAATGCTCACACCCGACGGTTCGCTCGGCGTGGGACCATTGAACACGTCCTCGGGCATCATTACGCGACGCAGCGAATTGCGAACACTCGGCGAACAGATGAAAGAACTCGACGCCGCCGTGGCCGCTTTGGACATCGAAATCGAAACGGCGAAGGAGCGGGTCACCCTTGACGAAATCGACGTCGAAGCGGAAACCGCGGAGTATCAAAAGGCCGTGGTCGAACATGATCGCAAACGGATCAAATACTCGACCATCGAGGAACGTTTCCGGCAAAGTTGCGAGCAGGAAGAACAGTTGCGTGAGGAAATCGAAAAGCTCGATGCCCGGATTCTCAAAGTCGCCGAAGAATGCAAACTGGCCAGGGAAAGCCGGGAAACGTTGGACGAAAGATTTGCCGGATTGGATATCGAACAGATCGCGGCGCAACGTGAATTGGAGAACGCCGAATGTCTTTACGCCGAACATCTCCAGCGGACCACGAACGCGAAAATCGAGCTTGCCAAGAGTGAAGAGCGTCTCGAATCGCTGGAGGAACGTATCCGCCAATTCGAAGAGCATTTGAAAGAGCGACGGAAAATGCTCAGCGAACACCGCCGACGCATCCGGTCGCTCAAGGAACGACGTGAAAGTCTGTTGCTATCGATCTTACGGATCGAATCCGCCTTGGCGTCTTTGTATCTCAAAAAAGAGGATACCGCGAAACAGGCTCGCTCGGCATACGGACTTCGGCACGACCTCGTCGGCAAACGAGCCGACATGCAAACCGATTTGAAGCGACTCCAGTTGGAATTGCAAAAATTGCAAACCAAGAGCCATGCGAAACAAATCGATCTCGAACGCCGCGTCCAGGAACGGAAAACTCTGGTCGACCGGATGCGGGAGGACTACGATATCGACCTGACGATCCCGGACCCGTCCGCGGAAACGGATATCGACGAAGGAGCGGAGCACGGCATACCCGAAACGAGCGACGAAACGGTCGACTATCGCGCGGAAATCGACGTTTTACGCAACAAGATCCAGCGGCTCGGCAGTGTGAACCTGGAAGCGATTGAAACACTCGAGGAACTCGAGTCGCGGTACGATTCGCTTTCCACGCAGTACAACGATATTATCGAATCGAAAAAGGCCATTGAAAAAATCATCGAACGAAACAACGCGGACAGCCGTCGGCTGTTCGAAGAAACCTTCGAAGGCGTGAAGCTGCATTTCCGGGAACTGTTCCAGCAGCTTTTCGGCGGCGGCGTGGCGGACCTGGTTTTGGAGAATCCCGATGATATCCTGGAAAGCGGCATCGACATCGTCGCCAAGCCGCCGGGGAAGGAACTCAAGAGCGTGACCCTGCTCAGCGGCGGGGAAAAGACGATGACCTGCGTGGCCCTCTTGCTCGCGTTTTTCCGGTTCCGACCGAATCCCGTGTGCATTTTGGACGAATGCGACGCCGCGCTCGACGAAGGCAATATCGACCGCTTCGTCCGGGTGATCAAGGAATTTCGCACGGAAACACAGTTCCTCATGATCACGCATTCCCGGCAGACCATGGCCGCGGCCACGTCGATCTACGGCGTGACGATGCAGGAATCCGGCGTATCGAAGCCGATTTCCGTGCAATTTACCGATATCAGTGAAAACGGTGAATTCAGCGTCCGGGAAGCCGCTTAAGAAACAACCATGATCATGCAAAACCCCATCGGCCTTCTCGGTATTCCCGTCTTCATCTTCCTAGTGTTTTGTCGCTATTTAATAATGGGATACAGTGAGTTCAATTTGATGCGA
>JBEBTM010000397.1:0-4611 GCA_040393745.1 Thermogutta terrifontis
TTTCAGACGAAGGTACATTGACGGAATCGACCCGGCCCCGTCCGTTTCAATGTTCATCGGCAAGGTCGTCCACGGCGTGCTGGAACACGTCTATCGATGCCTGGATGTTGGAACGCTCGCAACACCGGACGACATTCCGACATTCGTCGAGGCGGCTTGGACGCGGACGATGGAGATGGAACCCTGCTTCTTCGACGATGTTGAATCGGAAACGAAAAGTCGGAATCAAGTCGGCGATCTGGTTCGGACGTACCTTGCCGAGATCAACATTGCCGAGGAAAAGCCGGTCGCCGTCGAACGGCGCTTCGAGGTTCCGTTGATCAATCCCTCGACAGGCGAAGACCTTGGCCTGCCGCTGGTCGGGATCGTCGACCTGGTTCTCGACGGCATGGACGGACCCGTGATCGTTGATTTCAAAACGGCGGCGTCCGCTTCATCGAACTGCCAGCTTCAGCACGAAATCCAACTCACGGCATACGCCTACTTGGTTCGTGAAGTGTTCAGGAGAGACGAATCCGCGCTGGAAATCAGGCAACTGGTCAAGACCAAGGTTCCGAAGATCGTCGTTCATCGGTTCCCGCCTCGGACGGATGGACATTTTCGGCGGTTCTTCGATCTTGTGCGCGAATATCTCGATTCCTTGGACCGGGGCGTGTTCAATTATCGGCCCGGCTTCGGTTGCATGATGTGCGACCAGGCCGGGATTTGCGCTTCGTAAACCCTTAACGGAAGGAGGTGTCGTGAATAACTGTGGAGGCTTTGAAATCGCCGGGCTTCTGCTGATTTATGTCATTGGCGTGAATCTGGGCTTGTGCCCCTGGATGGGATTGATCATGTGCATTATCGCCGGGGTGTCGCTGTTCGCTAACGACGACCACTTCACCCTCTGATCGGAATTCTTGTAGTGGTGATAACGTACACCATGCTATGTGGACATGCGATTGAGTGGCCTTTCCAAGCCGAGACTGGCAATCCTACAATTTGATACATTTCGTTCGGGCTCCCTTCCCTTGGGGTTGGGAGTCTTTTTTTTAGCCTCTCGAATTGTTACGAAGACAGTTCATAGTTGATTCGATCTCTCAATGGAAATCGTCGGTGTACCATTTGACCTGACGGCGTTGGAATGTTTTGCATGTGATAAACCAGGTTAACAAGGCGAGAAATAAAAGATACAGGCATTCGACCATCACCAAGACGGATGAAAGACCTTTATTGAAAATCTCCAAGGCCATTGTCGCCGGTCTGGAATAGCAGGCCAGGGCCATTGTTCCATACAGATTCCCAATGGGAGTTCCCTTTTCGACGGTTTGTCCTTCGGTAGGCGTCCATGCCAGCGGTCGCATTCGATCTCGGTCTTCATATTTGTTTTCGATCATTCCTGCGGCCATTGGGCTGATTAACAATTGCGGCAGAATCAGCAAGGGCAAGGCGGCCAGGGCAGCGTCTTCCGTCTTCGCAATCGTTGAAACAAAAAAACCGAGTCCCAAACCGGCGATATAGGTCAATGGCAACACGACCGCAAGCAAAAGTGTCGCCTCACAAAAACTTGGTATCAGATTCGATGTGTTGTAAGCGATTTTAAGTGTCGTAAAAATCGCCAAGTACAGCAGGACGATTTGGAAGGTTCCCAAAACGAAATAGAAAAAGATCTTCGCTGAAATATAGGCTTCGGCGGTCAACCCTCTCAAATGGTCACGTAAATACTGACCTCGCTCGTGAACCAATGAACGGGTTGAATTATTCAAGGCGAGCCAGATAACGATAATGACGGTCAAGAAAAAGAGTGGGACCACGTTGCTTTGGTTGAACTGACTGACACAGGCCAGTGTCCCCAGTAAAACCGGTTGTAATAGCACCATGCCGAGCAACCAACGATCCCGGAGGAACAAAAGACTGGTGACTCTGAAAGTTTCAAATATCTGCATGTCCATCGGCACGGCTGATTGTCGGGATGAAATATCGAGAAACTCCTTGATCTCGTTACTCGCCGCAGAATTTTCCGGCTCATCTCCGGACATTTTTTCGGTATCGGTTTCAATGAAAGGCGCAACGGAGGAATCCGGCACGCTGGAGAATGTTTCTCCCCAAACCGGGTAGTCGCCGCGCTCCAGTCGTTCATAGACACGGACAAGGCTTTTTTCTCCAAAATAATCGAGCAGATCACCGGGGCGACCGACAAACGCGATACTTCCGATGCCGTTTTTGACGCCGAGAACAACCAGCTCATCAAACAGATCCATGTTGTCGAGCATGTGCGTCGTACAAATTACGGTCGTCCCCCGTTGCGACAGTTTGAGAAAGTGCGCCATCAATCGCGACTCCGTCGCGGGATCAAGGCCGGCGGTCGGTTCGTCCAAAAGCAACAGCCTCGGATGCTTCATCATTTCCATGGCGACGCTCAAACGCTTTCGCTGTCCGCCGCTGAGTTTCGCAATCAGCTTATGGCGATGCTTTTCGAGTCCCAACTCGCCCTGGACTTGCTCGACTGCTTCTTCAATCGTTTCTGGCGACGACTTGATCTGTAGTTTCGCCGTGTAACGTAAATGCTCTTCGACGGTCAAATGCTGGTAAACGACATCATCCTGCGGAACATAGCTCAACATTTCGATGTACTGTTCCCGATCCCGAACAACGTCGCCAATATCATCGAAGTAAATATCCCCTTGGCTTTGAAAGCCATACGTCGCAAGGGTTTTCAGCAGCGTACTTTTTCCACAACCGCTCGGGCCGAGAATGCCGAGGAAGGTGTTGCTCCGGACGTCGAATGACAGGTTCTCGACGATTGTTTTCCGGGAACCGCCGATCGAGACGCCACGCAGCGTGAGCGAAATACCGTCCGGGTTCTCCGCCAATTCAAGCCCCCATTCATGAACACCATAAACGACTTTATCGCCGAACCGGACCAAGTCGCCGGGCTGGACCACCTTTTCAATGATCTGAACGTTGTTGACAAAGGTTCCGAAGCTACTCTGAAGGTCCGTCACGGTCATGCGACCGGCGGCATCGACCGTCAGGCGGGCATGTCGACGGGACACATTGATCCCGCTGATGTAAACATTGGCCTTTCTGGAACGGCCGACAATGAAGGGTTCGCCGGAAAACTCTTCTTTCGAGATTCGGTTCGGATTCATGTTATGTTCCGCTGAATGATGGGAAGTTACGGTACCATCAGCATGTCTTTGGCATCGCGGATAAGCGGATCAGTCGGCACATTGACATTGGGCAAATCAAGCTCTGCCGGGGCAATCGTGCAATCGTAGGTCATTTTGAACTCGGGCTGCGTTTTGAACCGGGTTTCAAAGAGGATATGATCCTTGGAAAATCGTTCGATGCGGAGCGAACCGGACAGCATGGCTTTTTGTACATATCCGTCGGCGATGTTGTATTCAAGTTGTCCGGTGGGGGCGAACCGGGCCATACGACCGGATTTCGCATCCGAGGCGTCAATGGAAACGTCGCCCGACTTGATTTCCAGGCGAGATATCGTGTCGTTTATGTTTTTTCCTCGCTGTAGAGTGATGCTCCCGGAGGGAGTTCCTTCCATGGAGGGGTCGATCATCGCCTGAAGACTGGCCGCGTCGACTTTCCAAGTCGAACCTTCGGGGATTTTCGTGTCCGGCATGATGTTAAAGTCTCCCAACGGGGCGAAATTGGAAACGTATTTCACCTGTTCCGGTGTCAATATACATCCGACAGGGCTTATCTCCGTAACTCCTGTGCCGTCAATATAAGTGATGCGAACTCTCTTGCCGCTGAGATCGTCGACTTTCATCAAGACTTTCATATTTTCGTCGGCGATGATCTGCACGCCGATGGGAGCCAGGCTTTCTACGACCGCCATGCCTTCGAGCAACGTGATGCCAGCACCGGGGCAGGCGGTTTCAATGGCGTCCGCAAGAACACCACGGGCCATTTGGCTCATATTAAATCGGACGGACTCGACTTCGGAAAGAGCTTTTAGCGTCGCGACCTTTTCAAAATGATAAAGAATGACCGATCTTTTTCCATCGTTTTGCTCAATGGTTCGATTGATCAGTGCCTCCGAAGCGTAGGTGATATTGACAACGGCCTTGATCCCCCACGCTTTGTCTTCGGCCCTTGATTTCATTTCTGCCGTTACACGAGTTTGGTAGGTTTTTCCGGCTTGCGCCACTTCTTTGAACCGGTTTGCATCGCCGACCGGTTTCGGCTCGGTCGGTTCGGCCCCGGCGGAAACAAGCTCCTCCCGCGTCATGGTCTCGCCGTCGTTCAGTGGCCGAATCTCCGACTGCTTCCCGGACTGACCGCTCTTACCTTTCTGGAAAACAAGGACGAGCAGGAGAACGATAATGATCGCTCCCATCGCATAAAGAAACAGCTTGTCGATCGTAAGTTTGTTGTTCGTTTGTAAATCGTTTTCAGGGATAGGAAGAAATTGATCAGTTTGTGTTATGTCCGGTTTGCGGCCTTGGAAGAATGTCGTCAAGGGAACGCCTGATCGCTTGGCATCAAACCAGCGATGGCCCTGTTCGCTGAAGAGTTCACGAAGCCTTTCCTGCTGGACGTAATCAAGCACCTGCGCCTGTGAAGCCTGAGGATGGGCGACCGAAAGGAGCTGGAAATCGGCATCGG
>JBEBTM010000398.1:0-4596 GCA_040393745.1 Thermogutta terrifontis
GCGGTGGCCGTGGGGCTCGTCCTGGGGTTTTGTGCCGCCTTTGCCGAAACGGCGGAAACCTGGTTTTCCCGGAATATTCTGCTTTCCGATCAGGAATGGCCCCGTCGGTCGTTGCTCGTTGTCGACGGTTTCCACAATGGCCATGTCCGCATCGGACGCGGTGATTCCTTCACGATAACCGTCCGCGCGAGCGCCGAAATGCCGTTGGTTCCCGACACGATTCGGCTGCGAGTCGGCTCCCGGGAAACGGGTTTTCGGACCATTGTGCTCGATCAGTTTCGCATCGATACCATCGGCGGCGTCGACTGGCGGTCTTTTACCTACACGTTCTCTGAAGTGCTCGAAAGTTTACCCATGACGGTTCGCGGTGCCGATTCCACCCTCCGTGATCTGTTCATCGAAGTCGTTCCACCGCCGATTTTAAGCGATTTACAGGTTCGACAGGTTTTCCCCGCTTACATGGACCGGCCCGAACGAACCGTCGCCCCCAGCGCAAGGACGACTATCCCCGATGGCACCACGGTCACACTTTCAGGGCGTTCGAACAAGCCGTTGCGTAAAGTGTCCGCATCGGTCAATCGTGCCGCACCCGTTTCGCTGCGAGAGGAATCCGGCGAGAAGTCGTTTGACACCGTGGAAATCACGCTCGATTCGCTCCGGGAGGATACACTTGTCGAATTTTTTCTTGAAGACGTTGACACCCTAAAAAACCGGCAGTCGATGCGCGTCGAGTTCGCCATCCTGAAGGACCGCCCGCCTGTGGTCATGGCCCGACTGGACGGCATCGGCAGCGCAATTACGCCCAATGCCGTATTGCCCACGGCCGGTGAAGTCACCGACGACAACGGACTCGCCGCGATCCGTTATCGCTACGATATCGAGCCGGGTCAAGGCGAAAATACGGGGAACACGTCGCCGGAACCGGAAAACGGCGTCGTTCGGGAGCCCGTTCAGGGCGTACTCGATCTGCCGGGGCTGGGAAATTTGCAAACGATTTTCACGATCGACCGGACTTTCCCCGTGAACACGCTCTCCGTTCAACCGGGCGACAAACTCGGATTGCTCGTTGAGGGGACGGACCGTTTCAATCTCGACGGGGCGGCCGGCCAAATCTCGCCGGGAGCCCGCTGGGTCATGGATGTCGTTTCTCCCGAGAGGCTTTTGAGTTTGCTTGAAGTCCGGGAAATCGCGCTTCGCCAGCGATTCGAGGTGCTCATCGGCGAAGTCGAACTGACCCGGTCGTTGATCGTCGATATGAACCTGGATGCCCCGTCGGAGTTGATTGAGGAACTTGAAAAACTCACGCCACCCGAACCGGAAGCCGGAATAATAGAAGAGGAAACGGAAAAGACCAAGCGGCTCGAAGATTTTGAAACGCAAAAGAAAGCCCGGCTCGAAACGATTTCCCGAGAGCAGGCCAACACGTGTATTTACAACATCTCGCGCACTCTCCGGGACACGCAGAAAGAGGTTTACGAACTCAGAACGATCATCGAATCGTTCCGACTGATCCGTGCGGAAATGGTCAACAACCGGATCTTTTCGGATGACGCCGAAGCTCGCTTGGACAGGGGAGTCCTCCAACCGATGCAAACCTTGGTCGACACCGATTTCCCCGATACGGACCGTTTGGTCGCGGCGCTGAATCAAACCTTGGAAAGCCGGGATAAACCGCTTCGATCCGAGGCAATCCGGCAGCAAAAAGCGGCCGATGAACAATTTGATCGCGTGATCAAGAAAATGCAGGCGATTCGAGACAACATGGTTTCCATGGAAAGCTTCAATGAGGCAATCGAAATCCTGCGAGCGATTCTTAAAGAACAACAGAAATTGCGCAACGAAACCATCGAACAAAAGAACCAACGTCTCAAGGGACTCCTCGGCGATTGATGAATGATTTTATTTCATAAAACAACGGCCATGCCCCACCCGACCACCATGCTTCGTATCACGTTCGTCTTTCTCACCGTCCTTGTTTTCTGCACGACAACCGTTTCGGGCCAGCGCCCAGGCGACGGAATCCGGGTGGTCAATCCGGCCAAAGGAACCGTGCTGTCCTATTCCGTGGGTCTGCTCTACGGAGAAGTCGACGATGAAAACGCGACCGAAGTCCGGCTGCAGAACCCCAAGATTCACGGCAAAAAAGACTTCGTCGTCGGCCAGGCGTACAAGGGTCGTTTCAAAGTTCTTGCACCGCTCAAGCCCGGAAAAAATACGCTCAAGGTCTTTTGCGGCGAGGCCCAGACGACCTGGAATCTCACCTTCACTCCTAATTCGAATCCGTACGTCGTCCGTGTGGTATACATGACGGATTCCAGTGGCGCAACGAAAATACAGACACTGTCCGATAAGGCCTCGCAGGATTACCGGGGCAAACTCGCCACGGCCATGAAACTCATGCAAACCATGACGGCCGAACGGATGAACGACCTCGGCTACGGACGCCGGACATTCAATATCGAATTGGACGCGGACGGCGAAGTCGTCGTCAACGTTATGCGAGGTGAGAAAACGGCCAAGGAATATTATGAAGACCAAGGCTGGTTCCACACGGTGTACCGGGAAATCGAGAAGAATTATTCGATGGAAAAAGCTCGATATCTCGTCATCCCGGCATATTCCCGTTTCGACCAGCAGGCCCAAAAGGATCTCGGCCACACGGCTCTCGGCGGCGGCGGGCTGGCCATGTTCGGCGGCGGAACCCTGTACTGCTGGCCCGACAATATCGAAACGGCGTATTATCGCATGATCGATCCGACTCGCATCGACGGCACGAAAATCAAGGACGACTCCGTGGGCCGGTCTTCCTATTGGGGATGCGGAGCGACCTGTATCGGGGCCTCGCTGCATGAAATCGGGCACACATTTGGGCTGCCCCATTCGACGGACCCCACGGACATCATGACCCGGGGCCACGACCATTTCTACCGTCCTTTTCTGTTACGCGAAGCTCCTTCGGCCTACACCGGTTTCGAGCGCTGGACCGATTTCAATCCCGATGATGCCGCCCGATTTGGCCCGCCCAGCGCCACACATTTGATCGTGAGCCGCTGGTTCGCCCAGAACGATCCCTCGAACCGACCCCGCGGCGCGATCGAGTTCCGTGACGATCCCGAACAGCAGGCCGTGTTTGTCCGGGCCGAATTCGGCATTGCCGTCGTCCAAGGGCATGCCGACGGTGACATTAAATTCCACATGGCACCGGAACCGAAAGACGTTGTCCGCGGCAAGTTTCCCAAGACGGCCAAGGTTCCGTATGAAAAGCTCCGGGAAAAAATCCAAGGCAACGAAGCCGTGATCCGAATCTACGATGCCAACGGGGATTCTTATCAACAGGGCGACCAGAAAATCCGCATCCGATGAATTGAAAAGGACCGGTTTTGCGGGTTATTTCGGATAAAACAACACTGTGCCCGTTCGTGAAATTCTTTCCGGCTTCTTTGCCGATAGGTTTGGCATGAAGCCATCCCCCTCGTATCTGATCAAGGTCACGTTAAAGAAAACGCCCAAACTGATTTGGCGCCGGCTTGTCGTGCCGTCGGAGATTCGACTGCATCGATTGCACGAAATTCTGCAAACGGCCATGGGGTGGTCTGAAATTCGGCCTCACGTCTTTTTTTACAAAAAGCAGGGGTTCCATCCGGTCGGACAGATTCCCGAAGGCGGGCTTTCCGAAGCGAAATACACGCTTTCCAATCTCCTTGTCCGTGTCGGAGGGACATTGAAATACATTCACGACCCCGCCGGAGAAAAATGGGTCCACGAAATCGGCGTTGAAGACGTTCGCTTCAACGATCCCACCTGGCCGTATCCCGTCTGCTGTATCGGCGGTATTCGGGCTTGTCCACCATCGGGCATCGGCGGTATCGACGGTTTTACGCGGCTTCTCAGGGCCCTTGACGATCCATCGCAGGCCAAACCGCAGGGGCCGTATGCCGATTTCGAACCGGATCGATTCGATGGGGAAGGCGTCAATCGGTCACTCGGCGCCGGTGAACCCCGGTGCATCGTTTCGGATGCCATTCGAAAAACGACACTGAAGACAAAACCCGCCGCGAAAGAAAAAGATCCGTTCTATCGGTTGGGTATGCAATTGAAGAAAGCCGTCCAAGGCGAAACAAAATGAATCGGCTATTCCGCCGCTTCCAAGGCTTCGGCGAAAGTCATTTTACCTTCGTAGAGGGCTTTGCCGATGATGCACGCCGGGAGTCCGAGTTCGCGGAGCTTTCGAATATCGGCTGCCGACGTCACACCGCCCGACGCGACCACGGGAAATGGTACGGCCCGCTGCATGGCGAGCATCTCGTCGAAATTGGGACCTTCGAGCATCCCATCTTTTGCAATATCCGTATAAACCAAGGCGGCCAGAGGTAGCGAGGCATAATTTCCGGCAAGCTCGGTCGCGGCGGTCCGACTTGTTTCGAGCCAACCTTCCGCGGCGACCATGCCGTTTTTCGCGTCGATTCCGAGAACGAGTTTATTCGGAAATTTGAGGGCCATTTCACGAAACCACTCGGGATTTTTCAGGGCCAGCGTACCGATGACGACGCGGGCGATTCCGGCGGCGATGATGGCATCGGCGCAGGGCGGCGATCT
>JBEBTM010000399.1:0-4572 GCA_040393745.1 Thermogutta terrifontis
TGTCATGGAATTGCGAATTGTGTTCGCTGTCCCAAGGTTCATCAAGCCGAATTTCGCTATACAAGGCTTGTTGTTCCAGGAATGGCAAAAGATGGACGCGCCAGCTATGGAGCGGTTTACCGTCTTTGTCGACCGTGTACAATGGCGGCAGGGCGTTGTTGACATCGTGATAATTGTGCATCGCAAGGCCGATCTGCTTCATGTTGTTCGTACACTGCATCCGCCGGGCCGCTTCCCGGGCCGCTTGGACGGCGGGCAAAAGCAGCGCGGTGCCGATGCCCCCCACGGCAATGGTCGCCTGGGTTATCTGGGCTCCCGTTCCCTCCACCTGAAAGCGAAGCCGGTCGCCGTCGATCACGGGCAGCATCGTCCGCATACAGCCGCGCATGAATTCGAAGAACAGCGGCGGCGGCTGAAATTCGGCATGCTGATCCTGCTTCATTTCCATCTGGGCCATCATGATCCCGAAGTCGATCAAGCCTTCGAGCAGAGCCCGGAACTGGGTCGCATCCGCTTCACTGGCCGTTTTGAGCGTCAGGAACGTCGTCACGTCATTCTCCGCCGTGACGTTGGACAGTGAAAACGACGCGCTGGCCCATTCGATCTTCTGGGCCAGGAACATGACGAAACCGGCCGCTTCACGCGGGATATCCATGTCCATCGGGGCGGCCAGGATCATCGCTTTGAGTTGTTCCGGCAACGTGGCCGTGATCTTGAGTTCGGCGCCGTCGCATTCCTTCAGGGCTTCGTAAATCCGGGCCTTCGGGGACGGTTTCAGGGCTCCAAACCACTCTTCAACCGCATCGTTAGCCATCCCGGGATTGTCCGAAAGGGGGGCCAGCAGGAAGCCGGGCACCTGAACAAACTCGTCCATCGGACTTTCGATGTTCAGCAGTTTCTTGAGCGTTGCGAGATCCTTGTCCGTTTTGTCTTTCCATGGAATCGCGATCACGGCGCCGACTTGATGCTGGATCAACTCCAGGTCGGCGACCACGGCAATTTCCCGAATGCCGAGTTCTTTGGTCAACGTCGTGTATGTCGGGCGGACCATGACGTCGAGCTTGTCCAGTTCGACTTTCAGTTCCCGTAACGTCGCCGTGCGGGAGCGTTCATCGAAGCCCAGGGAAATAACGAACTGTTCGCCCAGATCATTGATTTGTTTCTTGAGCATATCGACTTCGACTTTATTGAAATCAACATGGGCGAACACGAAACAGTTTTCCGAAATGAGCGGGGCAAAGGTTTCCTGGCCGACCGCGGGTCTGGCCGACAGCAGGGGCAACAAGAGTACCGCCGCAACGAAGCGCAAAAGGGTTTTCATCGTTGTGTCTCCGGATTGAAAAATTGGGTGCCGAACCGCGACCGCGCCGCCGTCCGTTTTCCTGTGACGCCCATTCTAACCCCACAAGGGGGGCTTCCGCAATAGATGCGGAAAAACGTTTGACGTGTCACCGCAAGCGGATCAATCGAAGAAAGTCCCGCCTTTGTCGTCGTCTTCGTCGTCACCGCCGCCCATGGGTCCGAAGTTCATCTGGAACGAATCCGCTTTGACGGCGTACGGTAGCGTCGCTTCAAAATAATCCACGACAAACTGTTCGATCTTCTTCTCGTTAAGACGAAGGTTAACCCGGTCTTTGTTGATTTCCGGGATGAGAACGGGATTGAACATGGCTTTCATCATCTGGAACATGACCTCCATGAGCACCGCAAAAGGGTTGGCCTCGCTGTCCTCGTCCTTGGGAATTTCAAAAGCGTTGACCGCCTCGAAAAGATCGGCAAACAACTTTTGGGTCTCCGCCGCGGATTCTTCCGAATCGAACAGGGCCGTGACATTGAGCCGGAGCGAACCGGGCGCCACGCCCAGGGAACCCAACTGGAAATGCCGAATCACGTTGACCGCCTTTTCCGGGCTGAGATCGAACGGCGTGGGCGGTTCGCCTTCCTCTTTTTTCAGGTGCATCGACACCGCAAGCTGGGCCATCGCCTTCAAGCCTTTGGTCGGAGCAAACACGACCCGGATCGGTGAATTGCCGTGTAGTTTGAATTCCGTTTCGTAAGCCGGGTTCTCGTCCATGGGCTTCAAACGGTTGAATGTATTCAGGAAGGCGGCGACGTCCAACGGCTTCTTTTTCGTGTTCCCGCCTCCGCCCGGCATGCCGCCTGACATTCCAGGCGCACCGCCCGGCATCGCAGCCTGGACTTCAGGCATTTCGGCAACGAAAAGAGTGAACCCCTCGACCGTACCGGCGCGGGTGATGTTTTCCTTTTCGAAAACCTCCTGAACCTCCGAAGATAAGGTCACCTCACCCGGCATGGCCAGGATCATGGGATAATCCTTGAGAAGATCCTGGATGCAAAGAATGTAAAGCTCTTTCACACCGCCGGCGACTAGCGCGTCGATCGACTGCCCGCTCGTATCGTTTCCAAAACCATTTTCCGTTTCTTCCCGGATATGCTTCGCTTTTTCGTCCTGTTCAAGCCCCGTATTTTTCAGGGCCGTATCAATCGCCGTCAGGAGCAACGGTTTCATTTTTTCAACCATTCGGTCATAACCCAGTTTTTCCACGTTGACGTGGGCCACGACGATCGTGTTCTGCTTGAGCAGCGGCTTGATCTTCGCGTAAGCCTCGTCCTCTTGAGCGGACAGGGTGACCGTCCAGGCCAGCAACAGGACCGAGCAAGCGAGCAGGGATTTCAGTTTCATCGTGGGATTCTCCGTGGAATAAATTGATGTTACGTTTTTTGGCGAGGCTCCGGGACTGCGGTAACGCTCCCGGTTCATTGGAAGAGCTTTCCATCGTCAATGTCGCCCATACCCTTCAGGATTTGCGGGTCCGTCGTGTCGCTGATGAAGTGGACCGAACCGTCCAAGAGTCCCATGATAAATCCGCCGGAGTGCGAACTGCCGATGCGGCCCTGGCCGGGTTTGAACTGTTCCAGGTCGGCCAACGTGACGTCCTGCGTGGGATCCATCCAACAGAAAGGTTTTCGGACTTCAATGATGCCGATGGTGTTGCTCGTGCCGTCACGCATGGCAGAGAACCCCAGGCCGGTCATGGCCTTTTCCGTCTTGGCCGGAACAAAGGCTTCTCCGGCGATCACGCTGTAACAGCAATTTGCGCCCGGCTTGGCGGCGGGATTGCTCGGGCACTGGTAAGCTCTGACCACGCGGTCGTGAAACTGCGAATTGTGCTCGCTGTCCCAAGGTTCGTCAAGGCGAATTTGCTCGTACAGTGCCGTTTCTTCAAGGAACGGCAGGATCAAAACCCGCCAGCTATGGAGAGGTTTACCGTCGGCGTCCACGGTATAAAGCGGCGGCAGGGCATGATGGGTATCATGGTAATTATGGAAGGCCAAACCGATTTGCTTGATATAGTTGGTGCACTGCATTCGCTTGGCCGCCTCGCGCGCGGCTAGAGTAGCGGGCAGTAAAACGAATGCCGTGGCGGTTTCAAGATGCTTGTCCAGCTTCTTCTCATTGATCACGACGATCAAGCGATTTTTATTCGCTTTCGGCAGGAAATCTTCGAAGAGCGGTTTGAGCGTCGCGATCATCGCCTCAACACCTTCGGGGACTTCGTCTTTCATGGCCTGTTCAAGCATCCGGACAAGCTCCGTTTCCAGTTTTTGCGGAAGCTCTTCCGAGGGAAACTGTGCCGCAATGTTGATCCGCAGTTCGCCCGGCGTGACGCCAAACGAGACGGACTGAACCTGTTTGACGGTCTCCGTGACAAGCTCTTGATCGATTTCGACGGGCGTTCCAGTCAGCATCATCTGGGCCATGCCTTTCAGACCCATCGAGGGGCCGAAGAGGATCCGGATCGGCGATTTTCCCTGGAGTTTCATGGCCGCTTCGATTTCGGGCCGATCCGCCGTTTTCAGGGCTTTGAAGCGATTCAGGAATTGCGTCGGGTCCACGCCGCCCGGATTAACGGGGAACAACGTCATTCCATCCAGCGTCACCGACTGTTTCGCGCCGGCCTCCCCGAGCATGGCCATTACCTCGGGCGGTAATTCCGGTTGGCCGGGCAGGACGAGAATGGCCGGAAATTCCTGGGCCAGTTCGAGCACCGAGAGCACGTAAAGCTCGGTAATTCCGCTTTCGGTCAGATTCTGGATCACTTGGCCCGAGAGGAGTTTGCCCATGCCGAGTTGCTCTTTCACGTTCTTTTTCGCTTCGGCGACTTCATCGTCGCCGCCCAACGCGGGGCCGATTTTCTCCAGGATATCCAAGGCCCGGGTTTCGAGCTTGTCGAACATCGTATCGAGATTCAGGTTCTCCAGATCGACGTGGGCGACCGCGAGCGTGTTCGTCTTGATAAAGGGTTTGATCTTCTCATAAGCCGAATCCGTCTGGGCCGACAACGTCGCCGTCCAAACCAATAGCAGAGTCAAACAACCAAGCAGGTATTTCGTCATCGCAGCATTTCTCCGTGAAAAGGTTACAAAAAATTCAGTCCGGCGTCCGGGACCCCGGCGTGACGGAAATTCTTACGGCAGTTCACCTCCAGCGATAGTTCCCATGGCCTTCAGGTTTCTCGTGCTGACCGTGTAGTAGAAGAACCGCACAGC
>JBEBTM010000400.1:0-4555 GCA_040393745.1 Thermogutta terrifontis
ACGCCTTACCCATCGAGAGCATCGAGCCCACGCCATCGTAAATGAGCCGAACTTCCACGCCCGCCTGGGCTCTTTCTATGAGAGCCTGGAGGATTTCCTCGCCGATTTGATCGTCTTTAAAAATGTAAAAGAGCAAGTGAACGTGGTGTACGGCCTTTCGAAAATCGTACAAAACCCGGTCAAACATCTAGAAGCCATCGATCAAGACTTCGACACGAATGTCGTCGTTGAAACAGCCTTCACTCTCCCTCTCCAGATATTGCATGAGGCGAAACCGGACGTCCTGGAGCGGGTCGACGAGGTGCCGGTTACGGGTCCGAAGCTGGCGGAGCAAACGGTCGTCGTAGTGATCGTCCCGCGAGGATTTTCGGGCAAATATCTTGCGTTTGCGAAACCGGAAGCCCGAACCGAGGAAGAGGTACAGGAAAAAACCGAACACGGGCACGAAGGTCAGGAGCAGAATCCAAGCCATGCTCGACGCGGGATTTTTCCGTTCGAAAAAGATGACCGTGACCACCGAGGCCAGATTCATCAGGATGATGGCGTAGAGAATATAATGGAACATGCCGGGGAAAAAATCAAATCGCTTGCGTTTTAGCCGCGAAGCGGGGGGGTGTTCAATCGAAACGTTCACTTCCCCACGCTGAATTTTTTGATCGCCCGGCGTTCGATCATCTCCAGATCCGGTTCGAATCCGATACCCGGTTCGGACCAAAGCTCAATCACCCTGCGTTTTCCGCCCGAGAGAATGTTCGGCCCCGCGTGTCGGAAACCACGGTGCGGAACCATGTTACCATGTTCGTCCGGGTGAACTTCCAGACGTTCTTCCTCGGGGTCCTCGGGTAGCGGCGGAGCCGGTCTAAGCACCGGTGTGAGCGGAACACCGGGGTCTTCGGCCAAGTGTTCGTCGAACCGGAAATAATCCGTGGGGCGAGTCACACCGGGCAGCGACGCCAGCGCAGCGACGAAACGGTAGCCGATGGACGTCATTAAATCCGCGCCGACGTAGCAGTCGACTTCCCCGCTCACGGCAATGTCATGAATCATTTTCGCCTCGGTCAAACCGCCGACCTTGCCCGGCTTGAGGCAGAACGTTCCGGCGCTGCGGAGATCCAGGGCAATCTCGGCCTGGTTTGGCGTGGTAAGCGATTCGTCCAGCGCGATGCCCGACCGCAGCGAATCCTGGAGCATGGCATGGCCGACATACTCGCTGGCCGAAAGCGGCTGTTCAAGCAGGGCGATCATGAAATCGTCGAATCGGTACAGAATTTCACCGTGCCGATCCAGATCGAGCGTACCTTCGACGTCGCACTGGATCATGACCGTGGGATGCTCGCCGCGAACGGCTCCGAGGGCCTGGAGATCCCAACCAGGTCGGATTTTCAGCGTGACGCGTTTGAATCCTTCATCCACGGCCCGCTTGATATCGGCCAGGTAATCGTCGGGGTTTTCGTAACGATCGAACGTCAGGCCGACTTCGAGTTCCTTGCTCGAATCGCCGCCCAGGATTTTGTGCAGCGGCTCCTTTCGCAGTTTCGAATTCAGATCCCACCAGGCGAGATCCAGCAGGCTCCGGGCGTGGCGATTTCCCTTGATTTCGCGGTACATTTCGGCCAATTTTTCGCCGGATTCGACATCCACGCCGAACCGCACACGGGGCAACAGGCAATCCTGGACGCAATCGAACACGCCCTGGGACCAGGCGGCCGTCAGGACCGGTTCGTTGCCCGGAAACACCTCGCCCCAGCCGCTCACAGGGCCGCTTTGCATCCGCAGCAGAACCGTATCGAAGTGGTCCAGCGGGCAATCGGCCAGCGTGTAGGGTTTGGCCAACGGAAAACGGACAAGATAAAGGTCGATCCGGTCAATTTGCATCGAGCGAGGTATGAGAATGAGGAATGAAAAAACGACTTAACCGCTTGCGTTTTAGCCGCATAAGCGAACGTATGTCCGCCAATGTACCATAAAACGGCCCGAATATCCAGATGCGTCCCACGATGGTTTCGTGCAGCCGTTCCCCGTTGCTGGTCAAATTTTTCCGATCGACTATAATTTACGTGAAAGCGACCACTGCCACTGAAAGAACAAAATGACGACAAATCTTCCCGCAACGGACCCGACCGAAGCCAAGCTCGCCGAAGTGCGTCGCGTTTCCTGGCTTGGTATCTGGGTCAATCTCCTGCTGACAGTCATGAAATTCTTCGCCGGCTTTGTCGGGCACAGTTCCGTGCTCATCGCCGACGCGGTCAATTCGCTGTCCGACATGGTCACGGACATGGTCGTTTTGATCGGCTCGAAATACTGGGGCCAGCCCGCCGATAACGAGCATCCTTACGGGCACGCCAAGATCGAAACGCTCATCACGCTGTTCATCGGCATGGCGGTGTTCCTCGTCGGTTTCGGGCTCGTTTACGGTGCCGTCGAAACCCTGGTCGGTCTGGCTCAGGGGCAGGAAATCCCCTCCCCGACGCCGCTGCCGTTTTTCGTTGCGATCGTGACGATCGTCATCAAATACGCCCTGTACCTCCGAATTCTCCATGTCGGCATGAAGATCAAATCCACGGCCGTGATCGCCAATGCCCGAAACCACCAGAGCGACATGCTTGCGTCGATTCCCGCCGTGGCCGCGGTAGGTTTATGCCTGCTCCTGGGCAACCGATACGCCTTTCTCGACCCCGTGGGAGCCGTGGTCGTCAGCGCGATGATCATGTACGCCTCGTGGGAAATCGTCCGTCCCACGTTCGGCATTTTGCTCGACGGCGGCGCATCGCAGGAGCAACACGACCGGATTTCCGAAACGATTTTATCGTTCCCCGAAGTCCGGAATTTCGAGAAGTTGCGGACCCGACACCTGGGGCCCTCCGGTTTGACCGTCGACGTTCACGTCCGCGTCGACGGCGGCATGTCGGTGGACGATTCCCACGAACTGACGCGGCGAATCACCCGCAAACTGACCGACGAACACCCGAATATTTTCGAGGTCACGATCCACATCGAACCGGCGGAATAAGGCTTTCGCCGGAAAATAATCCGCATCGACCAAGATGGCTTGTTCATCGACGGTATTCTTCTCCGCTCAAACGCGGACTTCGGCGTTCATTACGGTGAGAACATTGGCATACCTCGCCCGGATGGGTTCGACCTGTTCTTCAATGAATTCGTCGACCTGTTCCGGCGACCGACCCACGAACGCGGCGGGAGCCAGTTCGGCGTCCATGTCCACCGAGGCGAAGGCCGCATCGCCGCGCAGTCGGGCCATGAGGTCGTTTTCACCGCCTTCCTGCTTCACCACGGCCGCGGCCGCCTGCGAATGCCGCCGGATCTTTTCATGCAAATCCTGCCGGTCGCCGCCTTTTTCCACCGCGGCCATGAGAATGTTCTCCGTGGCCATGAAGGGCAATTCCGCACGCAAATTCTTTTCGATCACCTTGGGATACACGACCATCCCGTCGGCGATATTTTGATACAGAATCAGCACGGCGTCCAAGGCCAGAAACGCCTGCGGGAGCACCAGCCGCCGGATCGCGCTGTCGTCCAGGGTGCGTTCCATCCACTGCGTGGCCAAGGTCATCGGCGGACTCGTTTGCAGGCTCATCACGAACCGGGCCAACGAACAAATCCGTTCGCTGCGCATGGGGTTCCGCTTATACGCCATCGCGCTGGAACCGATCTGGTCCGCTTCAAACGGCTCTTCCATTTCCTTGCGATGGGCCAGGATGCGGAGGTCCGTGGCGAATTTATGGGCGCTCTGGGCCACACCGGATAAATCGTCGACGATCTGCGCATCCATTTTCCGAGGATACGTTTGGCCCGTCACGGCAAAGGCGGCGTCGAAACCGATTTTCGCACAGAATCGCCGTTCCAGTTCCCGAACCTTTTCGTGGTCGCCGTCGAAGAGCTTGAGAAAACTGGCCTGCGTGCCCGTGGTGCCTTTATTACCCAGGGCTTTAATCTTACCCACGCGGTATTCGATGTCTTCCAGGTCGAGCACGAGATCGTAAGCCCAGAGGCAGGCTCGGCGTCCCACGGTCGTCGGCTGGGCCGGCTGGAGATGCGTGAAAGCCAAACAGGGCAAATCCCGGTATTTCCATGCGAAGCGAGCCAGCCGGTCGATGACCGTGGCGACGCGGTTGCGGACGAGCATCAGGGCTTCACGGAGCAGGATGGCGTCGGTGTTGTCGGTCACGAAGCAGCTTGTCGCCCCGAGGTGGATGATCGGCCGGGCTTCGGGGGCCGCGTCACCGAAAGTGTGAACGTGAGCCATGACATCGTGCCGGAGTTTTCGTTCGTATTCCTCGGCTTTGTCGAAATCGATGTCGTCCAAATGGTTGCGAAGCTGCTCGATTTGCCCCGGCGTGACGGGCAGGCCCATTTCGGCTTCGGCTTCGGCCAAGGCGAGCCAGAGCCGGCGCCAGGTGCTGAATTTCCGCTGGGGTCCCCATAGGGCGGACATGTCACAAGATGCGTAACGGGCGATCAGGGGATTCTCGTAAGGTATCATGATTTTCTTTCTGAATGGGTGCGTTATGCGATTGCTGAATTATTCCAACTCCCC
>JBEBTM010000401.1:0-4538 GCA_040393745.1 Thermogutta terrifontis
GCGAGCGAGTTGACGGAAATTTTTTCCGCCCCCGATTCGAGAACATGTTCCATGTCGGTCAGAGAAGCAATGCCGCCGCCTACGGCAAAGGGAATTCGAATCGCCCGGGCAACGCTGCCGACCATGTCAATATCGATCGGCCGTCCTTCGGCGGAAGCCGTGATATCGTAGACGACCAATTCATCGGCTCCGTCCTCGTAATACTGCCCGGCCATTTCGACGGGATCTCCCAAGTCAATGTTGTCTTTGAACTTAACGCCTTTGGTTACCCGGCGGTTGATGACATCGAGACAGGGAATAATGCGACGTTTGAGCATGAAACGGAGGGCGTGAAACGCGAACGGGGTCGGAAAAACAGCCGATAAACGATCTCGTCATTTTACCGCACAAGGACCGGGAGCACAAGTTTCACTTCGACCGGCTTGGTCTCATGTCATCGTTTTGCTTTGGCAACCGCATGATTCGCGGATTTTCAACGTACAGTTCAGGTGGATCTCTTGCGGGGGCGCCTGGCGGTTGCTCACACGAAAAGCCATGGCATTGACAGCAGCGGCGCCGATGGCCCGACAGGGCTGGTGAAGCGTAGTCAAAGACACGGAGAAAAAACTCGAATATCGAACATCATCCAGGCCCATCACACGAATTTCGGCCGGGATTTTGATGCCCCGATCAAGCAGCGACCGCATGAGCGTGGCAGCCGTGATGTCGTTTGCGCAAATCACGGCCTCCGGTGTAAGCGATAAAAGCTCATCAACCGCCGCACCCTCCGAAGGATCGCCGAAAACGGTATCGCTTTCGTTGGGGAACGTGTTTTTCCGCTGTTCGAGGGCTGTCATTTTTGCCAAACGAAACCCATGAATGCGCTGGATGACGGTTGATGCCGATTGGCGATGTGCAAAATAAACGATTCTCTTCATACCATGCCCGATCAAATGTACGGCCTGGAGATAACCGGCTCGAACGTTGTCGATTCCCACCAAATCAAACTGGCTGCGGTAAGGATAGGGTAGATAATCGCGATCCAACATGACAACGGACATTCCGGATTCGTCAAGCATGTCCGCAATGTGAGTGTTGACGTCTTCCATTTCATCGGAGAGCTCCAAAGGAGCCCAGAATACGCCGGCAACATTGTCCTCGATATATTTTTTACAGAGCGCCATGGCTTTTTCGGCGGGTGAAAGCCCTTGGCGAGGCGGCACGTTTCCCCAAAGCAGACTGAAATGATGCCGCTCGCAAAGGCTGGCGATTTCACTACAAATCGGCTCGAAGATTTCCGTTTCGCCCAGGCCGGGAATCAACAGGCCCAAGGTTTTCACCTGCCGAAGCGGTTCGACGTTTTTTTTTCTCGCCACGAAAGACCCTGCCCCGGCCCGGCGTTCGACAAGACCGGAGAGGACAAGCTCGTTCATCGCGCGCGCAATCGTCGGACGGGAAACGCCGAACTCTTCGACAAGCTGAGTATCCGTCGGAAGTCGCTGGCCCGGGGCCAAAGTTTTGGTTTCGATCAATTCGACAATGTGGTCGCGAATTTTTTTGTATTTTCGCATGGATGACATAATAACGCCTTCTTGTCGTATTGTGTGATAAAAACCACATTGAGCGGCGAATGGCAGCCCGGTCTGGCTTTTTCAACAAACGATCCTGAATTTTTCTTAATTGTAATAACATTTCATGAAATGTCAACACAAAAGCGGTTAACGCGAAAATATCACTTGGTTGACAAAAGTAATGCAGTGTAAATCGTTTGCATCATTGACTTGTATTTAGTAGGTTTACATTTCGACGTGAAATGACAGAACAATGATCCGCTTTGCTTCTTTGCATCAAAAGAAAAAGACTGACAATTTGTCCTTACTTGGTATTGTATTCTAATTTTTTTGTAATTACAATGAATTGACAAACCCGCAGTTCCAGGCGATGTCCCGGTGACTGCTACGAAAGAAACACTGGTTTACTTGACATATCAATCACTTTGAGAAACAACGGAAACATGAAAACGACATTACATTCGACAATACATTTTTCCCTTTTATTTTGATTTTTTATACTGACCTCGACAGCTTCACTGAGTGCGGCGGATGACATCCTGATTGCGGATTTTGAAGGGGAAAGCTACGCGTCCGGCTGGAAAACCGAAGGGACCGCTTTCGGCTCCGGCCCGGCCAGGGGCACACTGCCCGGCCAGATGAATGTCAGTGGTTATCAAGGTGAAGGGCTCGTCAATACTTTTCTGGGAGGAGACGACGCGAAGGGAAAACTGACTTCCCCGTCGTTCAAAATCGAGCGACCTTACATTTCATTTTTGATCGGTGGCGGCGGACATGACGGTCTCGGTATCAACCTGATCGTCGACGGCAAGACGGTCCGATCGGCCAAAGGGAAAAACGTTGTGGATGGCGGCAGCGAGGAGCTCGAATGGCTCGATTGGGACGTGAAGGATCTGAAAGGACGGGAAGCGCACCTTGAAATCGTCGATACCATCGGCGGTTCCTGGGGGCATCTTAACGTCGACCATATCATCCAAACGGAACGCAAACGGGCCGCGATGCCGCAATCACGAACATTCACGGCCGAGAAAGAATTCATCCATATCCCGATCACGATGAGTGCCCCGATGACCTGGATTCGCGTGGAAGTGGATGGAGTTTGGCAACAGGAATTCGATTGCCGAATGACCGTCTCCGGCGAACCCGATTTCTACGCCAATCTGTATATCGGCCCCTGGAAAGGAAAAAAGGTCGAACTGATCAATGAAAGAGTTCCTGCGGACTCCACGGGAATGTCGCTGATCGCGCAAAACGACAAAATGGCCCAGGAAGACACCGTTTACAAGGAAAAATGCCGTCCGCAGTTTCACTTCTCAACGAGGACCGGTTGGATCAACGATCCGAACGGGCTCGTTTACTACAAGGGGCTCTGGCACCTTTTCTTCCAGCACAATCCTTACAGTACCGACTGGGGTAACATGACCTGGGGCCACGCCACGAGTCCTGACCTTATGCACTGGACGGAACATCCGGCGGCGATTCAGCCCGATCAACTGGGAACGATCTTCTCCGGCAGCGGCGTCGTCGACTGGAACAACAGCTCCGGTTTCCAGAAAGGCGACGACAAACCGCTGGCTTTCTTCTACACCTACCAGGGACCTTCCGCCCGATTCGGCAAACCGATCACACAAGGGCTTGCTTATTCGACCGATGGCGGCAAAACCTTCGTCAAATACGAGAAAAACCCGATCATTCCGCATATCATCGGCGGCAACCGCGATCCGAAAGTCATTTGGCACGAAGAATCGAAGCAATGGATTCTCGCTCTTTACATGGACGGGGAAGACTACTCTCTTTTCGGTTCGAAAAACCTGAAGGAGTGGGAGATGCTCTGCGAAATTAAAAATCTTGGTTGTTCGGAATGTCCCGACTTTTTCCCGCTGGCCATTGACGGCGACAAAAACAACGTCAAGTGGGTCTTCTGGGGCGGTAACGGCAAATACCTGATCGGTTCCTTCGACGGCAAGGATTTCAAACGTGAATCGGAACCCCGGACGAATAAATACGGCGGTAACGATTATGCCGCGATGACGTTCAGTGACGCGCCGGACGGCCGACGTATCCAGCTTTCCTGGATGAACACCTGGGGCGACTCAAGCGTTTTTCGAGGCATGCCGTTCAATCACCAGTTCACAGTCCCGCGGGAATTGACGCTCCGGACCAACCCTCAAGGCAAAGTTCAGCTCTACATGGAACCGGTGAAAGAACTCAAATCCCTTCGGGGCAAAATGAGCGACGTTTCAAAGCTCGACGTGAAGGGGGGAGAGGAAATCCTGATACCGAACGAAAACGAACTGTTCGATATGAAATCGGAATTTTCTCTTGGCGGAGCGAAAAAGCTGATCCTGGATATTGTCGGACGGAAAGTCGAATTCGATGCGGTGGAAAAATGGATCGCCTTGGACGGCATTCGGGCTCCGCTGGATTTGGACGGCAAGAATCTGAAGCTCCGCGTCGTCGTCGACCGAACTTCGATCGAAATTTTCGCCCAGGACGGTGAAGTGCAGATTTGCAAGGTTTTCCGGCCGAGGAACGACATGGCTCACAAGGGCGTCTCTGTTTCGTCCGAGGGCGGCAACGCCACGGTTGAAAGCGCGAAAATCTGGGAAATGAAACCCGCTTGGAATCGTTGACGGTGATCAGAAAAACAGGTGATCGGAACGCGACATAAGGCTTTCTCCGGAAATTAACCGGCAAGCAAAGTGGTTTGGCGAAAGCATTATTCATCCAATGTTTTTTGGAAAATGCCCTCTGTTTCCAGGATTTGTTCGGAAAGCCCCTGGGCCGCGGCTTCGTGTGTGAATGATGGAACGTGCCCGCAACGGACGAAATCGCCGTTGATTCGGCCGTCTTCGTCAAGTCCTTTTCGTTTGAACCGGTAAATGTCGTGAATCAAATAGTGGTCTTCTTTGCCCGGATCAAGGCCCAGACACTCGGATACGGCCTCAATACGACGTGAACCGTCGTTGAAACGTTTAATTTGGATGA
>JBEBTM010000402.1:0-4531 GCA_040393745.1 Thermogutta terrifontis
GAATATCGACAACCGTTATGATAATATCATCCCCGATATAAATGCTTTCATCTCGATACCTTGAAAGAACCAACATATCTCCGTCTCCTTATTTGGCTTTCCCGAATTCGCTGTATTATGCAATATGACCACGCGGCATGTCACACGCTTAAGGCCTACCTATTCTCACTACGCAAGTCAGGCGGCTTTCTTTCTCAAAATTGTCGTCTTTATTCAAAAAAGAGCGAATCGCCCCGACGAAAACAATTTCGACCAGAAACGAACAATACATTGAGTCAAAATGGGCAAAAAGCAAAAATAGAAAAGATAGATAATTGGCAAAAAAGGAACAAGTACTCAATCCGATAAAGCAAGCGCAAACGCAACGGCGTGGGACTTGCAGTGGGTGATACTGATCTGGACGTCTCGAATTCCTTGCTCACGTGCCACTTTCGCCGCCCCACCGTGGAGGAGGATGATAGGTCTTCCACCCTCGGCATGCCCGACTTCAACATCCGTCCAAGCGATGCCGCTGATCCAACCGGTGCCGAGAGCCTTGAGAACGGCCTCCTTGGCGGCCCACCGACCGGCAAAATGCTGGTCTGCGTTCTTTCGGTCGGTACAGTAGCGGATTTCGTGCTCGGTATAAACTCGTTGCACAAAATGGTCGCTATGCCGTTTGATCATGCGGTCGATGCGTTCGCATTCGATAATGTCGGTGCCGACACCTTTGACGTTCATGGGAAAAACCTTTCGTTGAGACATCATCGATTTGAACCACCCTGCACGCCAGGTCCTTAGAACTCGACGACTTGGAAGCGGCGCCAGCGAGGGCGGATCGGAAAGGGCATCGGTTCATAAATCTGTGTCGGTACGGCAGGTTGGACTTCCTCCGAAGGTGACGATGCCGGCAGAACGCTACCGCCGGAAAAGGCGTCCGGAGCCAAAATAGAATAAGGCGCCTGTGGATATACCGGGGCCGCACAATGGTAATTGATCAGCCGGGTTTCAGACATTCGAATTTCCTTCCCTTCGGCGTCCAGCTCGCGCGTCGTTTCCTGGTAGACGCCGCCGGGAACATATCGGGAACAGGATGTTTCGGTGACCGTGGTCATCGAACCGCTTCGCAAAACGGTTTGCATACGGTAGGTTCCGGAAAACCGACTCTTGCGAAGGTAAAACGCGGAGGTGTCCAAAACCTCGGTGACCGATTGATTGAGAATCCGCTCTTCGGGTTCTTTTTCCGTCGGAATACTGCGCAGAACACGCTCGACACGAAAGACATAGGGATAAATTTGCGTCGTATACCACAATGTCGTCTTCTGTTTGCCGAAGGGAGTTTGTCGAACATACATTCGGCGTTCACAGGGGACGATGCGGTTACCGATCGTGAGTTTGTGCGGTGGAAGAACCGTCACTTCAACTCCTTCGAGAATCGGTTCCTGGAGAAAATCGTAGCGATTCTTTTGTGGGGCCGATTGGAGCCAACGACCGCCCATACCGACCGAAGCCGTCTCTTCAAGGGTTACAGACTCGGTATCAATGGACAACAGCACCATCTTGGTTTCCTTGACTTGGCCGGTTTGCTGTCCACCTTGCGATGTCCAAGTGACCGTCTGCATTCGCCGCCAAGAGCCCGGTCGGAAGCACCCCCAAGGATGCTCTCGGGCCGTAGGCGTATTGAGCGGTTCTTCCACCGCGTTTTGAACTTGCGGCGATGTCACAGTCCCGGATGGTCCGACTACCGGGGCCAATCGCGGGCCGAGCTCCGTTGATTCCTGCGCTGACAGATTATGGATGCCGAACACGGTGAGAACCAGCGCGCAAACAAGAAGTCGACAGCAAGGCGGCGTTGGTCGGTTTGTGGATAGATGTGTTCTCTTTTGCATCATCGATTACCGTCGATCAAGCCGCCTCCTCGCGGATGCGGTCAATAGCTGGGAATGTCAATGGTGCCATTGTAACCCGAAATGGCCATTTGTGAAGACAAAAAAAACCAGAATATGTAAAAACAGGAGAAATAGGAAGCTTATGGTGTAATAACGGTTCTATGAAACGCCGGTTCGCTCATTGAGGGTTGGGAGTATCCCGGATAATGAACCCGCATCGTTTCGCCAAGGCCGGCGGGGGCACTTTGAACCTGAGTTTGTGCATGCCCTGAAGTCACATTGGGCAGAGAGACCGGAACGCCGACTCTTGCCGTAATCGTTTCATAGGTGACGACTTCCTTGCGGTGCGGCCAGGGGAGCAGCGACTTTTCCTCGTCTTCTTTGCAATACGTCCGAACGACTCGACCTGTACGACGGTCGACAACATTGACCGTGGTTTCCGTAGTCGTGCGCATCGGTGAGTAACTCCAGTGATATTCGACCTTTGGACGCACCACGGTCATTGTTTTGACCGCGACGGGAATGGCGCCGGGCGTGCCGGGTGGAACGATTTGCGTCGAACGAGCCGGAGTCCGACGCACACCGTCGACGCACTGGGGGCCCATCTCATCCGTCTTCGCAACCGGCAGCACATAAACGATTTCCGTGCCCGGAGGCGCTTGGGGAAGTGTCGTGGCATACGGACTCGTTGCCGGCTGGCCGGGCGAACCGACAGGACCCTGGGGGACGGTGATCGTGGGAATATTCGCCTGCGGAACCACCGTGCCCGGAACGGTTTGCGATGGATAAACCGAAATCCCCCGCTCGGGAGCTCCGAGGTTCATGTTCGGTGACGCCACATCGTCCAGTGAAACCCTGTTCACCCCACGAAGGTACGGAGCTGAGTAGGCCGTTTCCTCGTTCGGGCCGCCCCAGATCCAATCGCAACTGGACTGGGCATGAACCGCTGAATCGGTCAGGAGAAGGGACAGCCCAACGCAAAGGCAGGCGCGGCAAAAAGTTCGGCAGGAAGGAATTGTCATCGAAAAGCTCCTTATTCCGTATTCCAGTGGGTACGGTTCGGATTTAGTTAGATGTAGAGACTCTGTCATAAAATAGGATACTTTTCCGTATTATGCCGACAATTTCCCATGATTTCCCAAATTTTCCCCATTTCTTCTAAAGATCAGCCGAAGCGGAGTAAATATTGGCGACCACCGGAATATCCTCAGGAGGATTGCAAAGTCGGCTATTGAAAAGGCGAGACATTGGAGTGCCGGACCGGGGGATTCCACTGGATTCTTTCCGTTCGAGCTCGAAGAATCGGCGCCGATCCTGTTTCAGCATTCTCCCGGGCAGGCCGCCGATATGATTAAGAGCTAAGGGAAAGGAAATTCGCCCCGTCTGAAACTCGGTTTACATCGGACTGGAGAATTTCCTGGAATAGAAAAGAAAGGACGGTTGTGTGTTCTCATTATCGTTCGCTTTCTCACAAAGCGTCGGATTGCATCGAATGTGGTTCCTGCGTGCAGTGCTGCCCGTTCAACATCGCCGTGATTGAGAACATAAAGCGGCCGTCAAAGTGTTCGGTGAGTAGTAACCCATTGCGATTCATGACAATGCCAAAATCATCACAATTGACAACAAAACATTCTTCATGGTTTTCATGGTATAATCTCCTGTTCAAATGGTTTCCCGGTATTGGGTTCGGAAAAACAGTCCGCACCACTACATCGCCGGTTATTGGCCTCTCAATTCGGCCTTTTTCGTGGCAACTACCTTCGTAGCAACGCAGTGGTGCCATTTTTTAGCTAAAGATGACATTTGGTCAAGAGTAATAATATTTTTTCACTGTATTTTCTGGTAAAATTATCATTATCAACAGCCATGACTGTCAATAATCTGGTGTTCACAATCTATAAATTATTACTCAGTAAAGAATAACGACATGAACCAAGATATTGTATCTCTCCTGAAAGAACTGAATTTCTCCGAATATGAAGCTAAGGTTTATTTGGCATTGCTCGAAAATTCGCCGCTGAACGGTTACGCTGTTTCCATGAAATCCGGCGTTCCCCGTTCCAAAGTCTATGAGGTACTAAGCGGATTGGTGTCACGCGGCGATGTGATCGTAAGTCATGACGAAAAACCGCTTTACGCCCCAATTCCGCCAAAGGAGTTGCTTGCCGCACGAAAAAAGCGGTCGGAAGAGGTTTTTCGAGCGACCGAAAAGGCGTTGGAACGCTATACGCATTTTTCTGAAAATCGGGAAAGTATTTGGAATATTTCCGGCCGCGACGCGATCTTTCGCCGCATTCGGGAAACGATGAAGAGGGCCAAGAACCGGATTATGCTGGAACTTTGGGAGGAAGACGCCCGGGAATTGAAAGATGCGCTGGAACAGGAAGCCCGTCGCGGCATCGAAATCATCATCATGGCGTACGGAAATATCGACTTCGACTTTGCGAAAGTTAAGCGTCACGATTTGAGTGACGAGGTACTTTTCGACGACGGAGGACGCTGGCTGCTGTTCAGCATGGACGACGAAGAAATCGTTGCGGGAATTGTTTCTTTGAAAGAGGAGAGCCGGGCGGCTTGGACGACGCACCCGGCGTTGGTCATTCCGATTACGGAGTTCATCATTCACGATTGGTATATCAATACGGTCATGCAGGAATTCCGGC
>JBEBTM010000403.1:0-4510 GCA_040393745.1 Thermogutta terrifontis
TTACGCCGTATCCCACTGCGAGCGAAAGCATGAATCGAGACCAAAGCGTAAAATCCATCCGAGGCCGCGTCGCTCCCGCCGGGGAGGTTCGGTTGGCGAACATGCCTTGTTCCGAACGCTGCAAGTCGCCGGGAGAAACAGTCCGAGCGTTCGAATAAACCGCCGCCGCTGCTCCCTGCGCCGCCGCTTCCACATCCAGCGGAATCGGCTCGCTTTGCCGGGTCACGAAAACCTCCTTGTCGACGTCAAAAAAGGTTACGGGAATTCCCGGGAAGGCAATCTGCCCGGATTGTTTGGGACGAATCGTATACGAAAACGAGCAAACGTCGTCGTCGACACGCTCGGTCGGAGGATAATGTACCCGGAAGAGTTTGTCCACTTCAGGATTTTTCGACAAATCGGGAGCCTGCACGCCGGTGGTTGAACCCTTACCGAGAAGCCGCAGAGTCAAAGTCAGCGGGTCGCCGACTTTCGCCTTGCGAGGCTGGATGTCCGCGGACCAATCGAAAACGCCGAAGGCCCCGATGTAACTGTCAGGCCGGTTCTCCTTCGGGACGTCACGAACATCGACCTGGATCGGTTTTGCCACGGCGAAGAACGATTCCGAGGCGTCCGGGAAACTCGGGTCCGCGACGAGTCCCTTGAACAAGACGGGCCCGAATTCATACCGACCCACGGACTCGGGCAGGAAAACCCTTGAAAAACGGTATTCCCAATACGTCGTTTCACGGCCCGAGGCGTCGGCGCGTTTCACGGCCCGGGGAGTCGGCGAAAATTGGTATGGAATGAATCGAGTCATATTCCGTGCGGAAAGGGGCGTCCCGAAGGGATCGCCGAAGTCCATGTTGATCCGATTTTCGCCGTGATGGTTGATCGCAAAGCCGCGCACGCCGCTACGACCGGAAACGAGCATCGCATTGAGCCATTGATTGAGGCTTTCTTTCGGCACGATCCCTTTCGGCAGCGCTTCGTCGGCTTGCAACCAGGGCACCATAAGCTGGGCGGGCATTCCATCGGGCAGGAAAAACGGGTTGGCTCGATTCCGTTGGCCTTGCAATTCCTTGATCCAAACGGTCAGCGTTACGGTGAGCGGCTGGAGCGGGTAGAGCCGGTCCCGGTCGGCCGTGATTTCCATCTGGATCGTGTCCTGCTCATCCGGCGGCTGGACGGTCACGGGAATCGTGCCGGAAATTTGCGTTCCGGAAATCGAGCGTTCACCGATCTTGACCGTTTCGGGCAGCAGGGCCACACCGCCGATTTCAACTTTCGGGAAAGGCAGGGCAAGCGAACCGGTCCGCTTGGGCGTTAAAATGTACGTAAAAACGACAACATGTGTCGCCGGCGTGGATTCGTCCCGGATGAGCCGATTGTTGACGATGATTCGATGGGACGATCCGCCGCGGAGTTGGGTTTGCCGGGGCAGGACTTCCACGTCGAAATCGGCGAAGGCGGAAAGGTCAGGCGTGAGCGACGGATCAATGGGATCGGCGTCGGTGAGCATCATTTGGTAATGGATCGTCTCGCCTTCGTAGACGGCGATTCGGTCGATCCCGATGGTCATCTCCGGCGCCGCATGGAGCAACGCCGCGATGCCGAGCAGGAAGGGCAGGGCGGAGAGGAAAATGAAAAGTCGGATGGGGTTCATAATTGCGTTGGCGAAAACTTCGGCGGTGAGCACCCCCGGTTCAGTGGTGGTGAAAACTACCAATCTTTTTCCACGGGCTCCATTTGGCGGAGCATGGCCCGGATACGTTCACGGCGGTCCGTGGCTTCCTGTTGACGGCGTTTGACCTGCCGGAGAAGCTGCTCGGCCCGCTGTTTGTCTTCGGTGTCTTTGACATCGCTTTCCTTGGCCTCGGCCTCGCTTTGACGCGATTCCGCCTGTTGCTGTTCGGTTTGCCGCTGCTCTTGCTGTTGTTCTTCTTCGCCGTTTTGTTCGTTTTTTTGCTGTTGGTCCTGCTCGCCTTGTTGACCTTCTTGGTTTTGATCTTGAGTTTGTTGGTCCTGCCGGTTCTGCTGATCCTGGTTTTGTTGGTCTTGATTCTGCTGCTGTTCCTGGCGGAGAATTTCGCGGATGAGCTCCAAGGCCCGTTGTTGGTGGGGCAGGGCGACTTCGGGAGCGTTTCTGCTCAATAAATCGGCGGCGTCCTCGGCGAGTTCCGCGATTTTCGGGCCGTATTGGATCGCAAGTTCCAAAGACTTTCGTCGGGCGTCTTCAGGGGAATCCGGTTCCGGAGCCGGCGTATTTTGCGACGATAATTCCTGGATCGCTTGCCGAGCCCGATAAACCATCAAGGGCATCCACGACGCCACGGCTTTTTGCCGCCGGTTCTGTTCGTCGGGATGATCGCGCAACCCCTGCAGCCGGGGATCTTCCACGGTTTTGCCGCTTTCCGGATTCACGTCACAGAGCGCCGACTGCCGCCGCTCCGCCTCTTGGACGATTTCTTCGAACGACGAAAGATGCAATCGCGCCCGACTGAGTTGTTCTTGAATCTGCCGGGCTTCGTCCATGGCTTCTTTGGTCTCAAAACGTGCGAGCCGATCTTCCACGCCGACCGCCTTGGTTCGGAGGCTGTCCAGTTCGTCGACGAATTGCTCCATGCCTTGGATTTCGCCCTCCTCGGCACCCTGGCCGGTCCGCTCGGCTTGATGCTGCCGGAGATCGTCCTGTAAAAGGGCAAGTTCGTCAGCCAAACGCCGCTGGTCCTTACCTGTTTCGTAGAGCCCTTGAAATTTTCGGGGCGAATCCGGCTCGGCCTCGCGAGTTTGAATCCTGCCGTGCAGTTCGTCCTGCCAATCTTCGAGCCAACCGAGCCGGCCCGTTATTTCTTCTTGTCGGTGTTTCACGAGATCGGCGTCAAGCCATTCTTTACGAATCCGGTCCCGCCAGGCACGAAGTTCTTCAAGATTCCGCCGAGCCGTTTGATGCGCCGGATCGATCTGCAATATCTCGGAGTAGGATTTTTCCGCGGAAGCGAGCCGATCCAGGATTTCCTGTCGCCGCTCGGGGGTAACGTCTTCCGCCGAAAGGGTTTTACGAGCCTGTTCCACAGCCGTACCGCCGAGAAGGAGCAGGGACCGCACTGCGACGGCTTTGTCCGAAGCCACAGCCGTTTTTTCGAGAATTGTCGCCGCATCGTCGGATTTGCCCGCCGCGGCAAGAGCCGCCGCATGATTGTAAGCGATTCGCGCATCCTCGGGATTCTGCTCCGCCGCCGTGGCAAAGGCTTCCGAGGCTTTAAGATAGTCGCCGCTTCGAAAGGCTTCCGTTGCCGAGCGAACCTCATCCCGCGCCGCCACGAATTCGGCAGCCAGGAAAAGGAACAGCAACATGAACGTGATTCGCAAGGACATTTTACTCGGAGGAAAAACCGGAAAACGATCTATTCGCTTGCGTTGAAACCGCGCCGCGCGTTTAGGTTCGTGTTTCAGTCACTTCCCCGTAAACATGGTTTGAACCCGGTCCGGCCCCACGGAGACGATTTCCACGGGTCGGCCGACCAACTCCGCGAGCCGCCGGACGTAATTCTTCGCGTTCTGCGGCAGATCATCGTAATTCCGGACGTCCGTGATTTCCTCTTTCCAGCCGGGCATGGTTTCGTACACGGGCACGGCGGCTTCGAGGTCTTCCGTCTGGCTCGGGAACGCCTCGGTCCGCTTACCGTTGATTTCGTAGGCCGTACAGATTTTCAATTCGTCGAATCCGCTAAGCACGTCCAGGAGCATCATCGACAGCGCGTCCACGCCGCCGAGCCTTGCCGAATACCGGACCGCCACAGCGTCGAACCAGCCGCAACGGCGGGGCCGCTTGGTCACGGTTCCGTATTCATTGCCGCGATCCCGGATGCGCTGGCCCGTTTCATCGGCCAATTCGGTCGGGCAGGGGCCCCCTCCGACGCGCGTCGTGTACGCCTTGACGATGCCGATGATCTTCTTGAGGAAATGGGGCGAAACACCGCTCCCGCTGGGGATCCCCGTCGCGCTGCTGTTGCTGCTGGTTACGAACGGAAAGGTTCCGTGATCGATGTCCAAGAGCGACCCCTGCGCTCCTTCGAACAAGATTCGCTTGTCCGCGTCCACGGCGTCGAGCAGATAATTCGTCGTATCCGCCAAGTAGGGCCGCAGCCGTTCCGCGTATCCGACATATTCCTGATAAATCGCCTCGGCGTCGAGTTCCATATCCAGACCGGGCAATCCCATGGTGTTGTCGAGATTCTTTGTCAGGCTGTCGAAGAGTTTATTTTTCACGCCGACAATATGCTTGATGCGATCCTTGAAATTCGACTTGTAGATATCGCCGAAACGCACGGCCAAGGAGCGTCCGACTTTGTCCTTGTAACAGGGGCCGATGCCTCGCATGGTCGTCCCGATCGCGCCGTCGCTGCCGATGTTATCGTACACGCGGTCCTCGATTTGATGCCAGGGGCAGATCACATGGCAGCGGTCGCTGATCATCAGGTTTTTGCCGATTTCGATACCCTGGGCGACCAAGCCGTCGATTTCCTGT
>JBEBTM010000404.1:0-4506 GCA_040393745.1 Thermogutta terrifontis
GGATGAGCAAAATCAGGAGCGGAGCGACTGTTTTGCGGATACTGTTTTTATCAAATTCGGCAGCGAGCGCAGGCTCGATTGCAACCCCGTCGCGATGGGATCGGAAACCCTTTATTACCATTGCTTTACTACACGACTGCAACCTTGTTCCTTTCGCAGTCTTCTTTTGTCCTCACCAGTCGAGGCGTCTCTAAAAATTATGCCGAAAAAAACTTCCAATGGAAATCGTCGTCAACGTGGAAATCGAACCGGAGGCGGAGGAGGTCGCCCCAAGCCGGCCCCTGGCACGTCTACCGGCAATTATGGCGGCAATCATCCCGGGAGCAATAATCGAAACAACGGATACAAAAAAGCCAAGCAAGGCGTCGGAACCGGTCCTGTCGAACAGGGTGATCCAAGCACCTATTACGAGTGTACCGGCGCTTTGGAGCTCCATCCAAACGGCTACGGTTTTCTCCGCGACCCGAACAACGACTACACCCGGATCATCACCGACCCCTTCGTACCCGGCAGCATGATCGAAAAATACGGATTCCGTGAAGGCGTCCTGCTCACGGGAATGGTCCAGCCCGGCACAAAAACCCAGGGTCCCCGGCTCCGGGAAGTCAAAGATGTCGACGGCATCCCCCCGGAAGAGTATATTAACGTCAAACCATTTGACGAACGGACCCCGATCAATCCCGAAGAATGGCTCCGGCTTGAAACGGGCCCCGAACCGCTGACCACCCGCGTCATGGACATCCTGACCCCGCTCGGCAAGGGGCAGCGGGCCCTGATCGTCGCCCCGCCTCGGAGCGGAAAAACGATCATGCTCCACCACATCAGTCAGGCCATCGTTAAAAACCACCCTGACGTCAAAGTCATTATCCTGCTCATCGATGAACGACCTGAAGAAGTCACCGACTTCCGCCGGGCCGTGAACGCCGAAGTCGTTGCCAGCAGTCTGGATAGAGAAATCGAATCCCATGTCCGATTGGCCCAGCTTGTCATTGAGCGTTGCCGTCGTCTGGCTGAAATGGGCAAGGACGTTTTCCTGCTCATGGACTCGATCACCCGCCTGGCGCGGGCCTTCAATAAGTGGGTCGGTAACACGGGCCGTACCATGTCCGGCGGTGTGGACATCAAGGCCATGGACATCCCCAAGAAGCTCTTTGCCACGGCTCGGGCCTTCGAGGAAGGCGGATCGCTGACCATTGTCGGTACCGCGCTGATCGAGACAGGCAGCCGGATGGACGACCTGATTTTCCAGGAATTCAAGGGCACGGGCAACATGGAACTGCAACTGGACCGCCGGTTGGCCGAACGCCGCGTCTGGCCGGCCATTGACATCGGTTTGTCCGGCACCCGACGTGAGGAAAAGCTGTTTCCGCAGGAAATCCTCAAGGCCGCAACGCTGATTCGGCGGGTTTTGTCCACACACAATCCGGTCGACGCCATGGAGTCGCTCACCTCACAATTGAGTCGCTACAATACAAACGCCGAGTTTTTCTACTCGTTCCTGAAAGGCCCCCAGTCTCGATTGGATTGAACGCCAACTACGGAATTCGGGCAAAATATCAAGAATTCCCCAAAAACTTGTATTGCCCCATTTTCCCATTTATAGTAATCTGGATGTTGAAGTCGCCCCTTGCCGTTGTTCCGGGCGGAAACAATCGTTTACATCCCATCTTCTTGTAAGGAAATAAGGTTATGCTTCGAAAGCAACAGTTATCGAATGGCCTTGGGCTTGCCTGTGCCGCCTTGGTTCTGGTGATGCTCTTTTCATCTTCGGCTTTGGCCCAAACCGGCGGCTATTATTTCGGTAGCGGTGGGTCCGTGGTCGGCGGTGTGGAAATCAACGCCGACGGGTCGCTGCGCACGGGGACCTCGGAAAAGATGAAGGAAGTCGGAAAAACGTTGGCCAAACTGTTGGAACCCATCTCGACCGACCTGAACGTACAAGTCCCGGTTCGAAAGATTTCGCTCAAACGCCTCGACGCCGAGCTGAAACAGTTGATCGACCAGAACAAACAGATCCCCGATTCGATCCGTTACCTCGGCGGTCTCACAGCGATCAGCCACATTGTCGTCGACCCCGAAGCAAACGATGTTCTGCTCGTCGGACCTGCCGAAGGCTGGAAAGTCGATGCCGATGGTTTTGTGATCGGCAAAACTTCGGGACGCCCCGTGATGCAGATCGAGGATTTCCTCACGATTTATCGTGCCTGGCAACACCAGGATCGGCCTTCGGTGATCACCTGCTCGATTGATCCCACGCCGGAAGCAATGCGGAAGCTGGCCCAAGTGGATCAAAAATTCAGCGTCCTCACAAACGATAATATCCGTGCCTATGCCGCCGCGCAGGAAGAAGCCTACGGATTGAATACGGTCACCATAAATGGTGTCCCGCTCAACAGCCGGTTCGCGAAAATCCTGGTCGCTTCCGATTACAAGCTCAAACGGATCGGTTTGGGCCACGAATCATCCGGCGTGAGTGGCATACCGAGCTACACGAGCCTGCTCAGCGGCAACAAACAGCGGACACCTCGATTCTGGCTGGCTCCGGAATACGGCACGGTCAAACATGATTCGCAAAAACTGACCTGGCAGCTCAGTGCTGTCAAAGTCAAGACGCTTTCCGAAGATGAATTCGTCGACTCCAAAACGCAGTCCCGCCAGTCCAGTGGCAAAACCGACAAGGCGGCTCTGAACTGGTGTTCCAAAATGGACAAGAACTACGACGCCCTGTGCAAAGCCGAACCGGTGTTCGGTGATCTGAGAAACTGTATGGAGTTGGCCATGGCCGTGGCCCTGATCCAGCGGGAAGGACTTTTGGAAAAAGCCGGTTGCAAGATCCCGACAATGGCGAACGTACATCTACTGACCCCGCCAACGTTGCCGATTCCGAAGACGGTTCCAAGCAAGGCCCTGATTTCCCGCAACGGTCGCAGCCTGATCGTCGCGTGTGGCGGTGTGGAAATCAACCCGTTTGAAGCAATCCACAAAGCGGCCTTGGACGGAAAGATTGACGCCAGCCGAAAAGAGCTGGTCGAAACGACCGGTAGTACTTGGTGGTCAAAGTGAAAACCCGCGAACTGCCGGCCCCGAGTGTCATCACGGGGCCGGTTTTATTTTGATGATTTCTCGATCTCAACCGATACGAAACCGTCTCCGTGCCACTGGTAGCGGTCGTCTAAGCATGCGACATTGTACAGTACGGTATCGTTGATGGTGTACCGTTTTCCTCGGTCGCCGTGATTGTGCCCGAAAAATACGAACTTCAAAGATGGATGATTCCGTATCGCCGCGGTGAGATTTTCACTGCCGATGCGAAGCCCGTTTGCATCGTCGCCGTATCCGAACGGAGGACCGTGGCAGAGTAGAATATCCGTGTCCGGCGGAATGTCGAATTGCATGTCTTTTTCTTTTCGCATCCAGTTCCAGTGTCCGTATCTTAGCGTCCAAGGAGTTCCGTGGATTTTGACATTCCGATACACAAGGGTTTCGTCCACGAGACAAACGACGTCCGTAGAGCCCGTGATGTGTTTCTCAGGAAATTCTTCGGCCGGGTTCCAAAAATCGTGATTCCCCGGCGTCAAAACCACCGGACACCCGGCATGATGGGCCAGTTCTGGTATTTTTCGACAATAATTGCTATCCTGCCAGGTTTCACAGATATCACCGGCCAGCAGGATAAGATCGGCCTTGGAACGAACGGCCGCATCGCCGATCGCCCGGAGAACGATGGAGTCACAATGAATGTCACTTGCGGCGATGATTTTCATTCTGTCTCGGTCCCCCCTACTATATAGCAGTTTATCCGGTTATTCGGGCCGTTCAATTGAGCGCCCGGGAGTATAGTGTTTCAAAGGCGAAACGTCAATCCAATCGAAACCGGCCCGAAAAACGGTTCCACAAAAAAACGGGAAAAATCGTTCGTTCCGGTGTCTTCTATGTAAATGGAAGGTTCCTTTTTTACGATTTTCACGCATTGCCGCAACAAATGACGAACGATCCCGAGTCGAAAATCAAGGAGTTGATCCGCTCCCGACTGCCCGCTCTCGTTCTCTTTGCTCGTCAATGGAGCCATTTCGCCGCCGAGGATATCGCCCAGGAAGCTTTTGTCAAGCTGTACCGGCAGGATCCCTGGCCGGACGACCCGGTCGCCTGGCTTTTTACCGTTGTCAGAAATGCTTCGAATAACCATGTCCGCGCCGGCAAACGGCGAAAGCGGCATGAACAAGAAGCCCGACGGTCGCATCTCTGGTTTCTTCCGGCGAAAGACGAAGAAGAACAAAACGGCGACCTGATTCGGGCTTTGGAATCACTCGACCGAAAGGATCGGGAAATAATCGTCGCCAAAATATGGGGCGACCTGACCTTCGAACAAATCGCCGAGTTGCCGGGCTGCTCGACGGCCGCCGCCCATCGTCGCTACAAGGCCGGGCTCGCCCGGCTCCTGGAAAGGCTGGAACGACCATGTCCCTCGACGAATCCAACGACCTGACGGACCTGGAACGCCGCCTC
>JBEBTM010000405.1:0-4502 GCA_040393745.1 Thermogutta terrifontis
TGGCCCGTATCGGATCCGAGGTAGTAATAAATCGTCTTCGACGGACTCAAGCGATCGGTCAAAATCGAGCCGGTACGAACTTGCCGGGAGCCGTACATTTCGCCCCGGGGAAGCTGCGCTGTGTCGATCTGGATCCAATCGAAAGAGCCGTAAATGCCGGGAATCGTACCGTAAACCTCTGATTCTTCTTCGGATTCGGTCGACCCTGTTTCGGTGGCGTTCGTAGCCGATTCCTCCGTGGGGATCAAGGTTTCCGTACTGCCGGACAGGGCCAGAACCGTAGACAGGGAATCCGTGTCGACTTCGAGTTCTTCCTCTCGAAGGGCCACCACGGTCGAACGAATGTCCCGGGCGATTCTTTCAAGAACGGCCCGGGCCAACTGGGCTTCTTCAACCTCGGTCCGGTTGATCGTCATCTGCCGAAGATAGATGTCCATGGCCGCCCCGATCAGCAGAAGCAAGACCGACATCAGACCGAGCGCGATGACGATTTCAATGAGCACAAAAGCCCGATGGACGAGAATGGGTGTTTTCACGATAGATCCCCCCAGGGGGTCAATATTGTTTCGTTTCGCCTGGAATGGCAATGGGGTAGCGACCGTTTTCGTTGGCGGCGACCGGGGCGGGGCTGTCCCAAGTCCAATTTTCAATGCCCGGCGCAAGTTCGTATTCCGAATTCCAGCAGGTGTCGTAGGACAATTCCTGGCCGGAATCGACGGCCATGCGGCCCATGATCGAAGTGAAGGTCGCTTTGACGCCACGCTCCAGTTCGTTGTAGGGGCGATTTTCCCGAATCGCCGCAAATAACCGGTTATGTTCTTCCTGATAAGAGTCGCACCCCTCGGCCTTGGGCCTCCAAAGGATATTTTCCGGGATTTCCTTGTAACCTTTGTAAATCAAGGGGCTTCCGACGCCTTCACCGAGAACGGCCGTACCCTTAGTGCCTTGAACGACGGACCGAAACTGGAGCCAGGTTTTCGTGATCTGGCGAAGCTGGACCATCATTTTGACGCCATCGTCAAATCGGTATTCGTAAGCACTGTGGTCGAACATCTGGTCATTGGCCGTTCGAACGGCCCGACCGCCTTGGCCTTGAACCCAGGTGGGCCACATCTCGCCGCGAGCCCAGCAACAAACGTCGATATTGTGGATCATCCAGTCGACGTGGTAGCTACCGCTGCCCCAGGTCCAGTTCTGGAAACCGATGAGCTGGTTCTGCAACTCGGATTTGCTCGCGTCATGAAAATGCGGGTATGCGTTTTCGAGGCGGTAAACCCAGCAGGCAACGATGTCGCCGATTTCGCCGTCCTGGATCGCTTTGACGGTTTCTTCGGTTCGCCAATAGTGCCGATTATTTAACCCCACGGCGATCTTTAAGTCTTTCTTTTTGGCGATTTCATTTGCGGCGAGCATTTTTTTGCAGCCGGGCGCGTCCACGGCCAGCGGTTTCTCAACGAAAACATTGAGCCCCTTTTCCACGGCATAAGCGAATTGGTGCGGCCGAAAGGCCGGCGGTGTGGCCATAACGACAACATCGCCCGATTCCAGGCAGTCCATGACCTGTTTGTAATTGTCCAGACCGCCGAAGATATTGTCGCCGACATCGACTTTTTCCGAAACCTGCTTGTCGCCCGAGAGGAGTTCGACCGTCATTTTGGCTCGCTCGGCAAAGGCGTCTCCGACAGCAACCAATTTCGTCGGACCGGGCGTGTTGATCGCCTGCCGAACCGCGCCACGTCCCCGACCGCCGCAGCCGACGACGCCGACCCGGATCGTGTTGTCCTCAGCTGCGTGGACCTTGGGCACGGCCGCGCCGGACAAGAGGGTTCCGGCGGCCAAAAGGCCCGAGGTTTTGAGAAAATTCCGGCGTGACGTGTTACTTCGTGACGAACCGCTCAAGGTCATGATCAAGGTCTCCTGATTGAAACATAAGAAAAACAGGAAGAATTCGACTAGCACCGTCTTGGAACGAGGCGTGGGTCGATGAAAGCTTCTGCCGCAACCTCTTGAGTATAATCGAACGCCTCCGGAAAATCCATACGATCAAAACGGCGAATGAGGGTATAAAAGCAAAAACTCCGCCTGCCGAGCGTCTTTGAATTTCAAGACGTTTTCTGCCGGTGGAGTTTTTGTCTGGCAAGCAAAGATGATCAATGCGGGATCGTCTATTTCCAAGGGATGGCATCCGACGCCGTGTCCAGGGAATCCTCGATGTTGAGAATTTTGATGTCCGTAACGCCCGAGCCCTCCAAGCGACGTAATTCCTCGACGGTGAAACGGGGTTCTTCCGTGATCGGGCCGGTGAAAGGAATCGTTTCAATGGTACCGTTGCGGGGAATGAGATTGGGTTCCTGCGTGGGGTCCGGCGTTCGTGCCGGCCTGCCCGTGCCGGGGCGTTCCGGGCCTTCCTTGGGCAACGAAATCGGAGGGGTCTGCCTCGTCCCTTTTTTCAGTTCCTCCATCGTTGGCATCCGGAAGTCCGTGTCGTCTTCGCCGGTTACGGCTGGAGGCAGGGTGATTTGGCGCCCCGTTCCTTTGGCCTGCGAAACAGGTGTGGTGACGCCGAAATGACCTGCGTTGTCGGTCCGATTCGCCGCGAGCGCAATCTCGCCGCCAGGGATGTTTTCTCCATGGTAGATGGAACCGGCACGGTAATAAGGGCTGCAACCGCGATAGTCGTTTTCCCGCTCCAAAAACGCCGGAACACATTCGTCAAGCGAGGAGCCGCACATCCGGCATCCGACTGAAACGCTGAGCGAAACCAGTACAAACAGGCAAAATACGAAACGTGGCATAGCTAAAACGATCGTTGGGGGGATGATTTGACACCGGCGAAAGCCCAAGACTTTCTCCGCTACAAACCATATCGGCCGCAAAATCGTTATTATCCGAAAATTTTACCCATTTTTCGTGTTTTTTTGATAAAACAACGGAAAAGGGTTCTCTTTGTCGACATCGTCAGCAATTCGTATCGTTCCGGGGTCAAATGTCCGCATAGAGACAAAATTCATACGGATGCGGACGCAGCGCCACGGCATCGACTTCTTGTTCCGTTTTGTACCATATCCATGTGTCGATCACATCGGAAGTAAATACGTCGCCCCGGAGCAGGAAGCCGTTGTCACGCCGCAGCGCAGCGAGAGCTTCTCGCAACGAATGCGGAGTTTTTGGAACCTTTTTCAGTTCCTCCGGTTCCAAGTCGTAAATGTCCTTATCCAGCGGCAAACCGGGATCCATCTTGTTCTGGATGCCGTCGATCATGGCCATGAGAATCGCGGCAAAGGCGAGATATGGATTCGAGCTCGGATCGGGACACCGGAATTCAAGGCGTTTCGCCTTGGGACTCTGGCTGTACATGGGAATCCGGACCGCCGCAGAACGATTCTGTTGCGAATACGCCAGGTTAACCGGAGCCTCAAAGCCGGGGACCAAACGCTTATAGCTGTTTGTCGTGGGATTCGTGAAGGCACAGAGCGCCCCGGCGTGTTTGAGAATTCCGCCCAGCGCGTGCAGGGCCATGTCGCTCAGTCCGGCATAACGACTGCCCGCAAAAAGCGGTTGACCTTCCTTCCAGATCGAAACGTGCGTGTGCATACCGCTACCGGCATCGTCGTACAGCGGCTTAGGCATGAAGGTCGCAAGTTTGTTATGCCGCCGAGCCACGTTTTTCACGATGTACTTGAACATCATGATCTGGTCGGCCATGTTCACGATTTCGCCGAACCGCAGGTCGATTTCCGCCTGACCGCAACCGCCGGTTTCGTGGTGCTGCGTTTCCACTTCCAAGCCGCAGTCGATCATCGTGAGCAGCATATCGTTGCGGATATCGTTCGTCTGGTCCGCCGGGGGCATGGTACAGTAGCCTTCCTTGTACCGAATTTTATTGGCAAGGTTCGGCGATTCGTTCCGACCTCGATTCCAAACGCCTTCACCGCTGTCGATGTGATAGAATCCGCATTCGCTTCGCTGATCGAAACGCATGTCGTCGAAAATGTAGAATTCCGCTTCGGCCCCAACGTAACAAGTGTCGCCAATACCGGTCGTTTTGAGGTAATTGGCCGCCTTTCGGGCCACGTTCCGCGGGTCGCGGGAGTAATCTTCCCGGGTGATCGGATCCTGGATATTGCAGATCAGCGAGATGGTCGGCGTGTTGAAAAACGGGTCGATCACGCAGGTTTCCGGCTGCGGGACGACAAGCATGTCGCTTTCGTTGATCGACTTCCAGCCCCGGATACTGGAGCCATCGAAGCCCAGCCCGTTTTCGAATATCTCTGCGTCGAGCCGAGAGGCGGGGATCGTGAAATGCTTCCATAGCCCCGGAAAGTCCATGAACCGGAAATCGACGACTTTGATCCCTTTTTCCTTGCACAGCGAGAGGACGTCTTCGTAATTCATCGTATATTGAAGTGTCGTAAGTGGAATGAACGCCATAAATTGGGTGACGTAATTCCATTTTCGTCCCCCGCGACGAAACCTCGGAAAGCCGCTCCGCCGGTTCGCGG
>JBEBTM010000406.1:0-4492 GCA_040393745.1 Thermogutta terrifontis
AGCGATGATTGTTTCCTCGGTAGCCCCGCCGATCAATTGCCGGAGATTGGTCCGGACCGTCACGCGGGCCTTCACTTTGAGTTGGATACCGTTCTTCGCCACACCATCGAGGGTGACACGGTTCTTGGACGGGGCAGGACAATCAATGACTCGGGGGTACACGCTGGTTCGGACGGCCTCCCGGATATCTCGACCGGCCAGATCAATCGCCGTGGCCAGTTGGTAATCCAAGTCCGTGATTTTCGCCTTGTTCGCGGCGATCAAAGCTTCGATCACACGAGGAACGTTGCCGCCGGAAAGATAATGCGCTTCGAGCGATTGGGTCGTGATGACCCGATCATCGAGTCCTGCCTGGACGGCCATGATTTTACTGCGAATGATGACCTCGGGATTGATCTTCCGGAACGTCATTCGGATCAGGTCGACCATGCCGACGCCGGCCGACGCCATTCGCGACTGGATCCAGAGCGGGAAAAACCGCATGAAAACAAAGCCGCCGATCAGGAGCATGACGACGACGAAACCGCCGATGATAATCGGGATAATCTGCTGGGCCTGAGCGAAAAGGGCAAGGATCATGGAATCGCTTTCAATGTTGAGTATTCAAGAGGAAAAATCATTCGAACCCGGTTCTGGAAATATATCACAATGGAATGACGAAAGCAACGGTTGGGCGAAATTTACCCAGTCGAATGGGTGCGTCAGAGTTTTGTTGGCATTTCATGGGCAGCATTCCAGTAGCGTTTCCATTGGCCGCTGTAACGAACGGAGCAGAGCATTGCCATTCGGTTCAGTCGCCGAACCCGCCATCTCGCGCCCGTTTGCTTTAACCGACGTCCTATCAAGTTCTTACACGCCCCTTCCACCTGGCCGCTCCCGATCGAACGGCCCTCCGCCAACCGAAACGCATAGCTCAAGCGATCCGAATGTGTGTTCAAATAACCACGCAACAGACGCAACGATTCCTGCTGAGCCTTCGTTCGCTTCTCGCCCTCCAGCCGGTCCAGCCGTTTTTCGATCAACGTGTAACCGTTCCACAGCAACTCCCGCGTCGTCTCCTCCCGCCACGCTTCATACGCCGGGCTCCCCTCGCCGTACGGCACCTTTTCCACCTTGCTCACGTTTTCCAACGCATGGTACACGTCCAAACATTCCCGCGCTTTGCCGAACTCCAGCAGGATCGTGTCCCAAATCCACGGCGCTCCGTTGCCGAGCGCCGAATCCACTGGCCGAACCGACGGTGTAGCGATGTTCCAAGCCGAGCGGTTCGTCGACGGCGTGTTCCGGCAGGCGACAGGGGAGGCATTCGTCATAACGGTGAGTGACGACGATCTTTCCGGCGGCGGTCAGGATGTTTTTGTTTCGATATCCATGGTGCCTTTTTTCTTTTGGCATGTTTTGCAGAGCGACGTTTCGTTTTTTTTCGATGTCGTCGATCTCTTCTTGGGCGACGGCTTGCGGGGATTGCCGCAGCAGTTCCCGTCCTTGAAGAACGGCGACGTTTTCGGCTTGGTCGAGGAAGCGTCCATAGGGAGCGTTTTTCGCGGCTGTTTTCATGTCTCGATAGTAGGCGAGTGCATGTTCGAGAAAAAGGGCTTCGGCTTCGGACAAGTCTTCAAATGGGCGTTGGGACGCGGTTTTCATGGTAACTCCTTTGGAATGGATGAATCCAAAAGCTGCCAGCTTAACACATCTTGTCCAACCGCGCAACCAGAGTTTTATGCACCCGTCGCCGACCCTTGATTCAGGCCGGAAAAGTTGACAATTTTGTTGACTGTCGAAATGGAAAAAGCATCCAATCTCCCTCCATTGTCGATAATCGTGCCATTACAGTTAAAACTAAAAATGACAGAACGATAAATCACTTAAAGTAGAAATTGGAGTGTATCGTATTTTTCCATCAGCGATTGAAATCATTTTTCTAATCGGTATTTTGGTCTTACGATACGCTTCATCTTTTTTCAGTAATTTGAAGATCTGAATAATGTCACGATCCGGGCACCTCAATCCGAAATCAATGGCACAGACCTCAAATAGTTTGGAAAAATCAAGAAAACTTGAGACCATTCTTTGATCATTGTTTCGAATAAATTCGCCGTGGCACTTATGCGGCATTGTAATAAGTCGATACTCATGTTCAAATTGATACTTGGTCAATTTGTAGCAAACAATTTTCCGCATCAATGAAACAGAATCATAATCATTGGAATTTGGATATACCGTCGAGAAATCAATTGGAGGCCTCTCTTCTGCGGAATCAATGTAGTTCACTTTTTCCATGAAAAACGAATTACAATGTTCAATGTCTATATCAAAGGATAATCTGACTCCTTTGTGGTGAGTATACTCACGCCATAACCTTGCTTCCGAGTTTGCATCGGCATCAATTGGGTTTTCAAAACAACAAATCCGTGTGTGCTTCTCCATTGTTTCACGAGCCAGTTCTTCACTACCTGAATTCATTTGTTCAATTACAAAACGTTTTTTCTCTTCATTCAAAATCAGTAAAGGCGAGCCAGTTCTGAGGCACATTGCTCGATAATGATCGTAAAAGTTATCCTCATTTACCTGAACGATATTCGGTCGACAGTCATAAACATCATCAAATGCCAAAGGGGAGCTAACCATTAAAGTTTTAGTTTTCAGTGTTTCCACCGCATGTGAAGCGAAATACCTGCGAAGAATCATACATCACCTTTTTATTTTTTTTGCTGATACTGCACCCATTCCTCGTACCCTGCCGAATTCGGCGATGGAATAAAACTTGCCAAACGGTGAATCAACATCATTACTTCCCGGAGTTCTTTCTTGCCGACCCGGTGCTTCTTTGCCCAGTGCATGATGATCTGGAGCGTCGAAATCGTCTTGATTTCATGTTCTGCCGCGATTCTGACGGCCTTCTTGTCGTCCGTGGCAACCGTCCAGCCCCGACTCAAGCCAAGAGTCAACGCCTCCGCTTCGCCGGGGTCCAAGCGTTCGGCGAAGTAAAGATAGGTTTCAAACTCTTCCTCGCCTTCCAGTTGGCATAACGTGAGAGAATCGTTGGCGAACAAGGATGATAAATCGACCTCGGTCCTGCCGACCCGTTTATCTGTTTCCTCATCGTACTCGTTCAAATAGAGCGATTCCTTTGACGCCCGTTCACCAAGATAAAACCCATGTGACGCCAAAAGAATCGCCTCGCCCCGACCGGATGCAAGGATGTTGAGAAGGCAACAAGTATCGATGATATGATCCGACCGCATTGACATACAAATTGATGAGCGATATTAACGATGAACTCCAAGAACGCGGTGTGTAACCTCTACTTCAAAAGTGAGACCAATTCATCGGAAGACTGCACGATCTCGTTAAACAACTCTTCGTTTCCATAGGTCGTGTATTCCTGTACAATGTTCCGTGCTTCGACCTTATCGGTTCGCAGGAAACCGGCAAGCTGACCGATACTTAGCTTTTCTTCCTGATAGGCACGGACGGCCAACGAAATATAGCGGTTCGAGAACGGCTGATTGTCGTCTTCATATGGCGGCAAATTCAGGCTCGACTTCAAATCACGATTCTTCTTTCCCGCACGTTTAATATGTTCGATCACGCCTTCGTTAATCAGTTTCATATCGGCAAGCCGGTTGGCAATCGCTTCCAGTGAAACGTAAAAGAAGTGGGCCATTCGAAACAGATCGGCAATCTGGAAGTTGTTGGTCAATTCGACGACGTTATAAAAATATCGTTGAATCGCAGCGGTCGGCATGAGAAAACAGGCGGCGAATCGGTCGGCAAAACGTTCCTCGACTCCCTTGTTGCCCGGCTGGTCGATGTAATCGATTCCCGGCATGTAACGGTCTCGGATCAGATGGCCGTATTCGTGCATCATCGTCCAGCGACATCGCTCCGGCGGCTGTTTTCTGTTAATGACGACAACACCGCCGATCTCATCGTTGTAAGAAAACATTCCACCGATGCGGGAAGGCAATGTGTCGTAGAAGATACGGAGTCCGACTTCCAGTTCAAGGATGTTCCGCAGATCGTACACCGGCTGTTCGCCGAATCCCAAACGAATCCGTTCTTGAGCGGCGACACTCTCGGCAATGCTGTCCGTGTGTCGGGTACTGGAAAAAACAAGAATGGGAGGATAGTTCTTTCGAAGCGGGGTGTTGTTAATCGCTTCCAGTTCGATATAGTCCTCGACGAATTTTTGGTAGGAAGTGATCGCTTTGTCGAGCTCTTGTTGTGAAACAAGAGTATTTCCGGCAGCGGCTCGGAAGTGGGGAGGCAGTTCAAATGAAACCTTTCCGGATTCAGAAGGGCGAACGAGATCGTGAACGCTACGACCATAGAGATCGGCGAGTCGGACGATTTCTTCGGACTTGGGAAGTCTGGTTCCTTTCTCAATGGAAATAAAGGTAGGTCGACTGCACTGGATCGCAGCGGCGACTTCCTCTTGGGTCATACCACGAGCTTTTCGGGCTTCGGTCAGGCGTTTTCCGAGAAGGAT
>JBEBTM010000407.1:0-4468 GCA_040393745.1 Thermogutta terrifontis
TGGCGTGCCACTCCGCCTTTTGCTCGTCGGTCATTCGGTTCCAAATGCCAGGCGGATCGAGCTTCAAATCGGATCGGGTCATGGTCTCCGCGATTGTCATGTCCTGCTCGACCACGGCCCGGGTACGGCCGGAATAGTCGTCGTCGAACGTCGCCGGGTACGGAAATTCCCGATTTTTGTACTTTTCGTAATACTCGGGATACGGATCCCATTCCCGGTGCGGGGCCTTATGTTGCGTCATCAGCAAAAACGGCTTCGACTTGTCCCGGTTCTTGAGCCAGTCGAGCGAAAGATCCGTGACGATCTCCGTGGTCCGGCCCGTGTGCTCGACCCGTTTGCCGTCTTTAATCATCTGGGGGTTGTAATAGGGCCCTTGCCCGATGAGCACTTCGCTGTAATCGAAACCGGTCACTTCGCAGGCCAGGTGCCACTTACCGACGACCGCCGTTTGGTAGCCGGCCTTTCGGAGCAACTTCGGGAAGGTCTGCTGCGTGTTGTCGAACCGACTGTTATTGTCGATGAAACCATTGATGTGCGAATATTTCCCCGTCTGGATGACCGCCCGGCTCGGCCCGCAGATGGAATTGGTCACGCAACAGTTCGTGAACCGCATCCCTTCGGTGGCCAGACGATCCATGTTCGGTGTTTTATTCCGGTTCGAACCGTAGGCCCCGATGGCCTGGTAAGCGTGGTCGTCGGTGAAAATAAATAAAATGTTCGGTCGGTTCGGTTGCTTCTTGGCGGCGACCGTTGCGGCCGGCCTCACACCGGGGCCCATTTGATCCCGGTCGCCCAAATCGGCACGCACGGCATCGGCGGCGGTTTGCAGGCGTTTGACAACCTCGGGATGCTCTTCGGCGACGTCCACGGTTTCGTCGATGTCGTTGTCGAGATCATACAAGGCGAGCGGCGTCCTTTTTTGTGCGTATTTACCGGGAATGCCGTCCTTACCGGGTTCGCGACCTTCCATGGTTCGGTATTGATGCGGAAAAACCAGTTTCCACCGGGTATCGCGGATCGCTTGCAGGGTCCGGTTATAATAGATCGGAAACGCTTCATGCGGCGATACGGCGTCCTTCTCGCCGAACATCAGCGGCCGAATGTCCTTGCCGTCGATTTTCTTATCCGGTAAAGAGGCTCCCAGCAGATCGGCAATCGTCGGCAGCAGATCAACGGTCGACGCCAATTCCTTGCATTCGGTTCCTGCGGGAATTCTGCCCGGCCACCAAAATACGGTCGGCTCCCGGATACCGCCTTCGAACGAGGTGCCCTTGCCTTCCCGAAGGGGTCCCGTATTTCCGGCGTGGTTGCCGTATGAAAGCCAGGGACCGTTGTCGGAGGTGAACACGACAAGGGTTTTTTTGTCCAGGTTCAACCGCCGGAGCGTATCCGTAATCTGTCCGACGGACCAGTCGACTTCCATGACCACGTCACCGAACAATCCCTTACCGCTTTTCCCTTTGAATTTGTCGCTTACGAACAATGGCACATGAACCATCGAGTGGGGTACATAAAGGAAGAACGGCCGGTTCTTATTCGTTTCGATAAATTTCACAGCCCGCTCCGTGTACCACGTCGTCAGATTCTCCTGGAGTTCCGGCGTGATTTCTTCGTCGAGCCTGCGGTCGTTCTCGACCATATTCAGCGGCGGATATGCTCCAGGGTTCTCCGGGTGGAAAGGCCACATGTCGTTCGAATACGGGATGCCGAAATACTCGTCGAATCCTTGGGCGAGCGGCCAGAATTCGGGGTGGTCGCCCAGGTGCCATTTACCGAAACAGGCCGTGGCGTAGTTTTTCTTCTTGCAGATTTCGGCGATGGTTTCCTCTTCGGGATTCAAGCCGATCGGAGCCCGGGGGCCCAAAGCGCCGCTGATACCGACTCGCCGGTGAATGCAACCGGTCATGAGCGCGGCCCGGGACGCCGAACACACGGCCGAAGGGACGATGAAGTTCGTAAACCGTCGTCCTTCCTCGGCCAGGCGGTCGAGGTTCGGCGTGGGAATATCCGCACCGAAAGGCCCGATGTCGGCGTAGGCCATGTCGTCGATGAAAATGACGACGACATTCGGCGTTTCCGCCATGGAAAGCGGAGCGGTCAGGAGAAAAACGGCAAGAAATGAAAACAGGACCGGAAGTTTCATGGCGATCAGGAGGTTGGGGGCTATCGGATCGTTTCGTATCCTTACGAAAGACCTGTTTGGCGAGGAGCCCAATGGTAAAAACCGCGACTCCGGGGGCGAAAGGACTTCCGTCCGCGGCCCTCGATGCACGGAAACCACCGGCTTCAGCCGGTGGTGAGCGTTCATTTTTTTGCACAAATGAAAGCCCCCATGCGGAATCGGGAAGCGTCGACCCGTTCAAGGATCTCGAAGCCCGCCGATTCGAGGGCCGAAACGTACTCCGATTCGCTGAATAGGGAGATCGTTTGTTCGTGATTGTACGACCGAACGGCCAGATTTTTGCCGATCAAATGGTGCATGTCGACGCGAACCTTGTCGTCGGACAAACGGCGAATGACTTCCATGCGACAAAAGCAGACGCCCTCTCTGTCGTCGGCAGTGGAAAAGATTCCTTCCCGGAACGTTTCTTTAGTCGACCAAGGCGTGAGAATGAAGATGCCATCGGTTTTTAAATGCCGATACGCGACTCGAAGGGCTGTCTTCATCCGCTCGAAATCTTCCACAAAACCTATGGAACCGTAAAGATTGACAACGACATCGAATTGTCGTTCAAGATCGAAATCACACATGTCGGCGACGTAAAACGCCGCGCCGGGAACCTTTTTTCGTGCGATACTGATCATGCCTTCGCTCAGGTCCAGGCCGACGACTTGAAAACGCCGCAAAAAATATCGAGCCTGCTCGCCGGTTCCGCAGGCGATGTCCAGCAGCGTCCCACCGCTTGTTTTACCGTGTTTTTGCAAAACTCGACGACTTGATCGCATTCATTTTCATAGCCGGCCGGATCGACATACATTGCATCGTAGTAATCGGCCACTTCGTTGAAATCGACAGACATGGTTGGCAAGAAAAAAGGAGGATGTCGACGTGAAAACGGCCCACTTATTCTAACAGATTACGCAGACGTGTCGAGAGCCGTTCGTCTTTTTGCGAAGAACGATTTGGCGACTTTGCGCTAGAATTCCGGACTCGGCGCAGGATGTGCGCGAAGTGGTTTGCCCGATTGCGGATGGATCATATCAGGGGCGATCTCACAGGCGGGTTCCAGTACGAAGCGGCGGCGCAGCATTTCAATGTGCGGAATCGTCAACGTCGGCGTGTCGAGAATGATCGTACCGTACAGGAGGATGTCAATATCCAGAGTCCGGGCCCCCCAACGCTGGACACGAACCCGTCCGTATCTGTTTTCGATTTCCTGGAGTTCTGCTAGCAACGTTTCCGGGGGCAAGCTCGTTCGGATCAGTCCGGCCGCGTTCCAATAATTCGGCTGGTTCGGCGGCCCGCCCACGGGTTTCGTTTCGTAAAATCCGCTGATACGAACCGCATCGACTCCCGCGAGCTGCGCAATCTCCCGCCAGGCCCCGCTCAGCGTTTCGCGGCAATCGCCGAGATTGGAGCCGAACCCCAACAGTACGTCGACCGGGTTAATTTTCGTAACCATTAGGATGCGTCGTGTGCCATTTCCACGCCGACGTAATAACTTCTTCGACGTCGGTGTGCAACGGTTTCCAGCCGAGTTCCTTTTGAACTTTTTCCGAATTGGCGAACAACCGGGCCGGATCGCCTTCCCGGCGGGGACCGCGTTCCGTGGGAATTTCCTTGCCCGTGGCCTTTCGGGCCGCGTCCAGTATTTCTTGTACGGAATACCCGTGTCCGATGCCGAGATTGTAAAACCGGGCGTCACCGTCCTTGAGCGCTTCGATGCCGAGAACATGGGCCGCGACAAGATCGTTGACGTGAACGTAATCGCGGACGCAGGTTCCGTCGGGCGTGGGATAATCCGTACCGAAAACCGTGATCTTGTCGCGTTTACCCATGGCCGCGAAAAGAACAAGCGGGATGAGGTGTGTTTCCGGTTTGTGGTCTTCGCCGATCGAAGCGTCGTCCGAAGCGCCGGCGACGTTGAAATACCGAAAGGCGACGAAGCCGAATCCGGGGTCTGCGGCGGCGACGTCCCTGAGAATCTGTTCTACGAACCATTTCGACCGACCGTAAGGATTGATCGGCGACTGGTTCGTCGTTTCGAAAATCGGCGTTTCCTCGGGTTCGCCATAAGTCGCGGCGGTTGAACTGAACACGAATCGTTTCACGCCGACCCGTTTCATCGCTTCGAGCAGGCTCATGGCTCCGGCGGTATTGTTGCGATAATACGTCAGCGGCTTTTGGACCGATTCACCCACGCTGATCAGGGCCGCGAAGTGCATCACGGCCTCGAGCGTGTGTTCCCGGAGGATAGGGGCGACGCGAGCCGTGTCCGGTATGGCGGCGGGGGAGTGCGGCGGGGGC
>JBEBTM010000408.1:0-4440 GCA_040393745.1 Thermogutta terrifontis
TGTTCGTAGCTCCGACGTGGCCATAGTTGGTCCAAATCAACGACTGCGGCCCGGCAGTAATATTCCCGCTCGCCGTTTTTGGTATCGACGATGTCGAAAGGGGCGAGCAGACGGTCGAGCTCCTCACGGCGGTAATAACCGTTTTTCGCTTTGATCCGGTAGCACCAGGTCGGTTTGCCGAGGGCAACGTATTCGGCGGCGTCCATCGTTTCGTCGAGGCTCCGGCCGCACCAGAACACCTGCAATTCGAGCACCTCGCCGGAGGCGATGGCCTGCTTTAACCACTTCTGATAATACGGACACTCCTCCGAGGAGCAGTCGCTTTCCGGAACGCCTTTTTTCGACAGGAGCACGGTTCCTCCGTCGTACGCGCCGGCTTCGTCCTTGATCGCGCCTGCGAAACAGAGCAGGTCGTCGCCGGCGCCGTAGAGGATCACAAGGTTGTTCTCCCCGGCGGCTTCAATGAGTTCCTTCGGGAATTCCTGGCGGCGTTTATGGCCGTTGAGCCTGGCCGCGAGTTCGTCTTTCGTCAGTGTTTTGGGCATGGGATCCTTTACCGGACAAAATGATATTGTGCTGAAACATCGCTCCGATCTTTCGACCGTGAAAACGATTACGTCGTGAAAAACGGCCATGAAAATGCCGTTGATTTTTCGAAGAATTCGCCTATAATTGAGGTCAAAGAGGTGTTTCAATTCCTCGAACGTTCAAATGAGGCAAAATGATGGCAAGCATAGACATTACAGTCACGCTCCCGGAACCGATCATGGCGGAGGCGATCCGGGTCGGCATTCTCCAACCGGAAGCGATTTCGGAAATCGTTCAGGATGCAGTGGTATCCGGGCGTTTTCAGAAACAACACCAGGAAAAATCGGATCGTGCCGACATGACTCCCGAAGAACGACGTGCGGATATCGACGCACGCTATGATCAGTTTCCCGTCGATACGACCGGCTGGAAGTTCAACCGGGATGAAATTTATGAGGATCTAAATGAGCGGCACGGTATTTCTTGATTCGAACGTTTTAATTTATCTCTATTCCCAAGCTGAACCCGCTAAGCAGAAAGCGGCACGGGACGTGATTGCCAGGGAAACATGCCTGACCGGTACGAGCAATTTGAATGAGATGAACCACGTCCTGATCAGAAAGAAAATGCTGCCGTTGCTACAACTGCCTGCGGCACTTCAAAATCTGTTGTCGGATGTGGACGTTAAAACGGTTGATGTCCACGCCATATTGGACGCCCTCCGTCTCATGAATCGTTATCAGTATTCCTACTTCGATGCGCTGGTCATCGCGATGGCTCTGCAACATGGTTGTGACACGCTCTATTCGGAGGACATGCAGCACGGCCAGGTCATCGACGGCAAACTGACGATTCGCAATATTTTTCTTACGACGTAGCCCGGCATCCGCTTTCCCCGGAACCACCGAGCGGCGGCTCCGGGCTGGACGGGCCGCAGGCGGGTTGATAACCGCCCTCCGGCGCTGCATTGATGTGACGTTCCGCATCCGCAATCAACGCCTTGGCCTCGATCCATCGCTCTTTGAATTCACAGCCGGTACATTCGCCGGGTGAATCTTCCGTTTGAGCGTAACAAACCTCGCAGAAATGCGGGTATTTCGGGTCGATGTAGCGTTTGAGCATCGCCAGGAGCCGGCGTTCCAGGTCGGTCGACATGGTCAGTCGACCTCCTTTTCCGCTTGCTCCAAGGCGTCGATTTCCTCGACCATTTTGCGGGTCGTCGCCGTGACCATCATGGCCAGCCGGATCGCCATGGCCGCCACTTGAACGGCTTCCTTTTGGATCCCGTCAACGCGACCGGTTCGCTGGATGCCCCAAAAGACGGCATCCTCTAATTCCCTGTATTCCTCGCGGAGCACCGCGATTCCTTCATGCAGGGAATGGAAACTGCCGTGGATCTGCTCGGCGCGGATCAGTTCCTGTTTGACCTGGCCGTAGATGTGATCGGCCATGTAATTTCGTTCCGCTTGGTTCATCGAAACTCCGGTGTTTAGAAGCCGCAGCCTTTCAAGGCGGCGGTCAGGGTGATGCCGATTCCCGACGCGAGAATCAGCGTGAGCCATTGAAGAAGGGTCAGGTCATTCGATTTCGTCGACGTTTTTGGCGACGTTTCGGATACGACCGTAGACCTTGCCGTGATAGTTGTACCGACCGTTGAACAGAGCGATTTGTTCGACATGAAAGAAATCCTTGGAGTGCCAGACAGTGGAAAATCCCGTTTGCCAGTCGGGAGCGGAAATGTAGTCGGTCTTGAGCGAACAGAGGCAGCCGTTTTCCCACGAACCGTAGGTCGTGTTGATGTCCGTGTGATAAAAGGCGCCGAGCCGGTGTGTGTGGCCGTGGATCACACAGCAGCCGTATTTATCGAAATGCCGCTTGGCCGAATAGGCCGACCATTTTGCGACCAGGTCGCCGTGTGTAAAGAGCAAGGCCCCGACCCGATACGGCCTGTCCTGCGGCTGAAACCTGATTTTGAGCGACTCGAAATCGAGCAGCGATTCCAGGGTCAGCGACCGCAAGCCGGCGAGCGCCTTCGCCTCGCTCCGCAGATAGCGCCGGAGCCGGAATTCGTGGTTGCCCTCGGAATAAATGATCTTCGCCCTCGGAGCGGCGTCACGCAGTTCGGTCAGCCAATCCCGCACGGCGTCGAGTTCCTCCTGCAGATTGAGCCGGCGTTCCGGGTCTTTATCGAAACGGGAAATCGACCAGAAATCGGCCAGATCGCCGAGCAGGTGAATCATGCTCGGCTTGTGATCCCGGATGAAGTCGACCGCCATTTTCGTGGCGGTCGTGTCGGCGAAGGGCAGGTGGACGTCACTCAATACCACGCCGAGTTTGTTGTTTTTCGTCGTCATTGAAACCTTGTGTCTCCTTCTCAGAACGGGACGTCGTCAAGATCGTCGGTCCCGTAATCGGTTGTTCTCGTTACAGGATCGCCGAAGGCGTCCAGTTCTTCGCGATTTTCCATCGCAGGCGGTTTCTCGCCGAGTTCGTAATGGATAATGCGGTCGAATCGTTCCCCGGTCACTTTCCGGACGGTAATTTTTGTCGTCGGTGCCAAACCGCCGTCGTCGGCGATGTCCACGGCTTCCTGCGCCGTGCTCGGGACCGGATCGTTGGACCGCATTTTCCACCACTTTTCGAATTTGTCGCGGGCCCAACCGCTGTGTTCGGGACAGACCCATTCCGACTTGAAGTCGTTGAATCCGACCCGGTAGTCGACCCGCATGGTCTTCGGCGCATCTTCTTCCGCGTCCTTTTTCGCATGGACGTTATAGAAAACGTCCATGACATCGTAGTCCGTGTCGACGATCTCGCCGCTCAGGATGCCTTCCTCGGAAGCGTGGCTGTCGTGTTTGTCCCGTTCGGGCGCCGGAAACACATAACCGCAATCGGGACAGATACCGTAGGCGGCATGGATCACGGCGTTGCATTCGGGACATTCCTTGGCCGGAGGCGAGCCGTCCCCGCCCCGTTCGCCGGCCTGTTTGACCTGAATGGCATCGACCGGCCCGTGCCGGACAATGTTATTGCCGAAATCGAGAATGAGGCAATCGCCCTTCGTTTCGTGGAGCCGAAAACCTCGCCCGACCATCTGGTAATAGAGTCCCGGCGAGGCGGTCGGACGAAGCAGCACGACACAGTCCACGTTGGGCGCATCGAAGCCCGTCGTTAACACGTTGACGTTGACCAGGTATTTCAGCGGCGGGAAATCGTCGCCGAGCAGATTGGCTTGGATGTGTTCGCCTTTGAAACGCCGTAGGATCAAATCCCGCTGCGCCGGCGGCGTGTCGCCCGTTACAAGCCCGCATTCCTGGCCGGACAAAGCCTCGATACTTTCCTTGATATGCTGCGCATGGGAAACGGAGATGGCGAAGATGAGCACCGAATGCCGATCCCGGGTTTGCATGATGATCTCACGGCAGGCGGGGCCGACGTTGTCCTCGTTATCGATCAGTTCCTCGACCTCGGACGAGACGAACTCGCCGGCGCGAAGATGCAGATTCGAATAGTCGGTCTTATGCCTCGAAGCCCGGGTTTTCAGAGGGCTGAGGAATCCCTGCACGATCAGCTGCTTGACCCCGATCTCGTAGCAGATCGCGTTGAGCAGAGTGTCCGGGCCGACCAGCGTGCCGGACTTCAGCCGGTACGGCGTGGCGGTCAGGCCGATGAGCCGGACGTTCGGGTTCACGATCTTCGCATCGTTGAGAAACGTCTGGTACATCCCTTCCCCATCGGGCGGAAGAAGGTGCGCCTCATCGACCAGAATCAGGTCGAAGCGGTCCAGTTCGCAGGCTTTTTTGTATACCGACTGGATGCCCGCGACGATCACCGATTGCCGTGTGTCGCGGCTGCCCAGGCCGGCGGAATAAACGCCGACCGGCACGTCGGGACAGACCATCTGGAGTTTGT